>DXCY01000009.1 GCA_019115725.1 Candidatus Luteimonas excrementigallinarum | reverse complement strand
CCGGCTGGCATGCGGAATGGCTGGCGCGCGGCGTGCACGTGGTGACCGCAAACAAGCTGGGTGCGGGCGCCGACCTGGCCCGGGCGCAGGCGGTCGCCGCGGCCCGGACCGGGGGCGCAGGCTACGGCGATGCAGCCACCGTGGGTGCGGGCCTGCCGCTGTTGCGTACGATCCGCACGCTGGTGGCCGGCGGCGACCGCATCCACGCCGTGGAAGGCGTGCTGTCCGGATCCCTGGCCTGGCTGTTTGACAACTACGATGGCGCGCGCCCGTTCTCGGAGCTGGTACGCCAGGCGCGGGCGGACGGCTACGCCGAGCCTGACCCGCGCGAAGACCTGTCTGGCGGGGACGTGCGCCGCAAACTGCTGATCCTGGCGCGGGCGGCGGGGCGGCAGCTGCAGGCGCACGATGTGCATATCGATCCGCTGCTGCCCGCGGCGCTGGCTGCCGCCGATCAGGACGGGGCGGACGCGCTGCTTCCGCTGCTGGATGCGCCCATGGCTGCGCGGTTGGAGAAAGCCCGGGCAGCGGGTGAAAGGCTGCGCTTCGTCGGCCGCTTCGATGCCGATGGCGCCAGCGTGGGGCTGCGCGCGCTGCCCGCCGACCACCCGTTGTGTGCCGGCAGCGGAACCGACAACGTGGTGGCGATTACCAGCTGCCGTTACCGGCCGCAGCCGCTGGTGATCCGCGGCCCGGGCGCCGGCGCCGAAGTCACCGCCGCCGCGCTGCTGGATGACGTGCTGGCGATCGTGACGGGATGAAGGAAGGCGCTTTCCCGCAGGAGCGCGCGGTGCGCGCCTGCGGGCAGGTCAGCACTCGATGACGTTGACGGCCAGGCCGCCGCGCGAGGTTTCCTTGTATTTGTCCTTCATGTCCCGGCCGGTCTCGCGCATGGTCTTGATCACCTTGTCCAGGCTGACCTTGTGCTTGCCGTCGCCGCGGAAGGCCATGCGCGAGGCGTTGATGGCCTTGACCGAGCCCATGGCGTTGCGCTCGATGCAGGGGATCTGCACCAGCCCGCCGATCGGGTCGCAGGTGAGGCCCAGGTTGTGTTCCATGCCGATCTCGGCGGCGTTCTCGATCTGCACCGGGGTGCCGCCAAGCGCGGCGGTCAGGCCGGCGGCGGCCATCGAGCAGGCCACGCCGACCTCGCCCTGGCAGCCGACCTCGGCGCCGGAGATGGAGGCGTTTTCCTTGTAGAGGATGCCCACCGCCGCGGCGGTGAGCAGGAAGTCGAACACGCCCTGTTCGTTGGCACCCGGGCAGAAACGGTCGTAGTAGTGCAGCACCGCGGGGATGATGCCCGCCGCACCGTTGGTGGGCGCGGTCACCACGCGACCGCCGGCGGCGTTTTCCTCGTTCACCGCCAATGCGTACAGGTTCACCCAGTCCAGCGTGGTCAACGGATCGCGCAGCGCGGCCTCGGGGCGACCGGACAGTTCGGCATACATGGCCGGTGCACGGCGGCTGACGTTGAGTCCGCCGGGCAGGGTGCCACCCTGCTGGATCCCGCGCTGCACGCAGGACTGCATGGCGGCCCACAGCTCGCGCAGGCCGTCGTGGATTTCATCCCCGGTGCGCCAGCACAGCTCGTTCTCAAACATCATCCGGGCGATCGACAGCCCGGTTTCGTGGGCCCGTGCCAGCAGCTGGTCGCCGCTGGAGAACGGGTGCGGCACCGCGGTGGTGTCGGCCACGATCCGGTCTTCGGCCGCCTCGTCCTGGTTGACCACGAAGCCGCCACCAACCGAGTAGTAGTCGCGGCTGGCAATCTCGACGCCCTCGGCGTCGTAGGCGGAAAAACGCATGCCGTTGGTGTGGTACGGCAGCTTCTGCCGCTTGTTCATCAGCAGGTCGCGCTTTTCCTCGAACGCGATCTCATGGCGGCCGGCCAGACGGATCCGCGCTTCGCCGCGGATGCGTTCCATGGCCGGAGTGATGATGTCCGGGTCGATCAGGTTCGGCATGTGGCCTTCCAGGCCCATCATCACCGCCTTGTCGGTGCCATGGCCGCGGCCGGTGAGGGCCAGCGAGCCGAACACTTCGGCGCGGATGCGGGCCACGTCATCCAGCCGGCCGGCCTGGACCAGCCAGCGGTCGACGAAGCGCGCAGCTGCACGCATCGGCCCGACGGTGTGGGAGGAACTCGGCCCGATGCCGATCTTGTAGAGGTCGAATGTGCTGACTGCCATACGGCTATTCTACGCAGTCCCGCAGGCGATTCCCGGCGAGCCAGATGCAGCACTCCGTTCCAGTCCTGACCCTCTACCAGCGCGATGACTGCCCCCTGTGCGACCAGGCGCTGCACGTGCTGGCGACGGCGCGCGCGCCGGACTTCCAGACGGTGTGGATCGATGACGACGAGGCGCTCGAGGAGCGTTACGGGATCCGCGTGCCGGTGCTGCGCGACGAGGCGGGCAACCGGGAGCTGGACTGGCCTTTCGATGCCGCGGCCGTGCGTGCGTTCGTGGGTGCCGCGGCCTGATCGGCAGCGACGCCGGACTGGCCGTCAGGGCGCCGGGCGGAAGACCACGCGGGTGCTGATGGCGATCTCCGCCGGGATCACCGATGTATCGGCCCACATGCCGTCACCGATGCCGAACGCCAGGCGCTCCACCCGGGCCTGGCCGGAAAGCGTCGGCCGGTCGCCGCCCTCCCAGCGGAAGGTCAGGGTGACCGGCAGGCTGGTGCCGCGCAATTCAAGCCTGCCGTCGGCGGCATAGCGCCCGTCCTCAAGCGCGCGGAACCCTTCGGCCACGTAGCGCGCGCGGGCATGGCGCTTGACGTCGAAAAAAGCCGGGCCGCGCATCTCCCCGTCGTAGTCCGGGTTGCCGGTGGTCACGCCGGCCATCGGGATCTCCACTTCCAGCCGGCCCGCGGCCGGATCATCGGGATCAAAGCGTAGCCTGGTCTGGAAGCCGGGGAAGTGGCCGTTGAACACCTCGCCCTGGTAGGTGCCCGCAAACACCAGGCTTGATCCCGGTGCCTGTACCCAGTCGGCGGCGATGGACGGCATGGCGGGCAGCGCCAGTGCAACACACAGCAGGAAGCTACGCATTCCGATGGTCCTCGCTGGAAGAGGGAGAGGCGGACAGCCAGCCACGCGGCAGCATGCGGGCCAGCGTGGCATCGCGCGCGACGAAGTGATGATGGAGTGCCGCCGCCGCATGCACCAGGGTGACCGCCACCAGCAGCCAGAACAGCCACGCGTGCAAGGCTGCCGCGAACGCGCGCAGGGCCGGATCCGCGGCGGCCAGCGCCGGCAGGTTGAACAGGCCGAACCACTGCATCGGAAAGCCAGCGGCCGAATTGAACAGCCAGCCGCTCAGAGGCACCGCGAACAGCAGCAGGTACAGCAATCGATGCGAAAGCCGGGCGCCGACCCGCTGCCAGCCGTGCAGGCCAGGCAGCGGTGCGGGGGCGCCCGCATACAGCCGCCAGCCCAGGCGCAGTAAAGCCAAGGCGAGAACGGTCAGACCGATCGACTTGTGCAGCGCGTACAGATGGATCTTGTCGGGACTGTTGGGCAGCCCCACCATCACCAGTCCGAGGACACCCTGGGCCAGGATCAGCGCGGCAACGAGCCAGTGGAGTCCCTGGCTGACACCACCCCATCGTTCACTGCTGTTGCTCAGGCGCATGGTGCTCCTCCTCCCCGGGCAGCGTGGCGTCCGGGTCGTGGACCGCTTCCACCTCGATCCGCAGCTCCACCGCATCGCCGATGACGCCGGGCCAGGCGGTGATGCCGAAGTCGGAACGGCTGAGCATACCGACTGCGGAGAATCCGGCGGTGCGCCGGAACGGCGGCATCGGGTGGCGCTTGAGCGCATTCAAACGGGTCTCCAGGGTTACCGGCCGGGTCTCGCCGCGCAGGGTGAGCTCGCCGTGGATGCGGGCCCGGTGGGTGCCCAGTGGCTCAACGCTACGGGTGACGAACACGGCTTCGGGATGCTTTTCCGCCGCAAGCAGGCTGGAGGCCAGGGCAGCCCGGTTCCAGTCCTCATCGCCGAGGTCCAGCCGCTGCAGCGGCACCCGGGCTTCCAGCCGGGCGCTGGTCCAGTCTTCAGGATCGAAGCGCAGGGTACCGGTGCTGCCGGAGACGGTGCCAAGGGCCCGGGAAAAGCCGGCATGGTCGACCGCCACCATCACCCGGGTATGCACAGGGTCCAGGGTGTAGCTGCGGGCCTGGGCCGCTGCATTTGTCGCGACGCAGCACAGCAGGCCCGCGGCCATGGCCCGCAGCGCCAGCCATCCCCACGATCCGGCGCCAGCTTGCGTGCGCCGCACGCCGTTGCGAGGATGCGGGAACACCGGGGGGTGAGGGGATGCAGGAAGCATGTTTCGCAAGGTAGCGATCATCGGGCTGCTTGTCATGGCGCTCGTGCCCGGGCGCGGCGGCGCCAGCCCGGCGGACAACCCGCGTTTACACCAGCTCACCGTGGGCGACGGCCTGCCATCCAACAGGGTGGAAGCGCTGGCAGAAGACCGCGGCGGCCACCTGTGGATTGGCACCCGCGATGGCCTGGCCCGCTATGACGGGGTCGGCTTCCGTCTGTGGCGCAAGGAGGATGGACTGCCCGACAACGAGGTCGCCGACCTGCACGTGGATGGTCAGGACCGGGTGTGGGTGGCGACCAGCGGCGGGCTGGCGGTGCTGGACCGGGCCCGCAACGGGTTCCGCCTCTACACCACGGAGACCGTGGCGGCGTTGGAGAGCAACATCATCTGGAGCGTCACCGGCACCCCGGACGGTGCCATCTGGTTCGGCACCGCCACATCCGGGCTGTACCGGATCGACCCCGGCGGCCGGATGCAGCGCTTTCTGCCTGATGCGGACGATCCGCGCAGCCTGCCTTCGGCCGCGATTCCGCTGCTGGTCACGGCGGAGGACGGCACGCTCTGGGTCGGCACCCGCAACGGCCTGGTGCGCTGGACAGGCCGGGATTTCGAACCGGTGCGCGGCGTCCCGCCCGAAGCGGTGCTGCTGGGCCTGGCGCCGATGGCCGATGGCAGGATCTGGGTGGGTCTGCCGCAGGGAATGGAGCTGGTGGATCCCGCCGGAGGACTGTCCACGGCGCTGCCCTGGCCGCAGGACGGCGCAACCGGTCGGCTCTACAAGGTGCTGCTGCGCGACCGGAGCGGCACGTACTGGATCGATGCCAGCGGCGGCCTGGCCATGGCCGGGGAGTCCATGGCCGGGGAGTCCTGGATCAGCCGGGTACGGACCTACAGTGACCTGCACCAGGGCGCGGTGACGCCGGACTGGTCGGTGGCCCATGAAGACCGCGAGGGCGGGCTGTGGCTGGGCAGCGTGGATTCCGGCCTGTGGTACCTGCCGCCCACCTGGCGCCAGTTCCAGGTACTGCAGTACAGCGAGGGCGTTCCGGGTTCGCTGGCCAATCCGGACGTGACCGCGATGGCGCCTTCCGCCGATGGATCCATGTGGCTGATCGGCAACGGCGGGGTGCTGGAGCGGTTGGATCCGGTATCCGGCGCGGTGGAACCCATCATGCACGCTGAGGGCGACTATGTGCCCGACCGGCTGTTCGAGGATGACGCGGGCAATGTGTGGTTCTGCTTCCACGGCGGTCTGGGGCGCTACGTACCCGCCTCCGATGCACTGCGCGTCTGGCATGCCGAAGATGCTGCGGAGGCAGCCAGCCCGGGCGACTGTTTGACCGTGCTGCAGGCCGCGGGCGGCCTGGTGTGGAGCGTGTCCGCCTACCACGGGGTGCAGGCGCGGGATCGGGAGGGCGCGCTGCTGGAAACCGTGCTTCCGGGCGGGGACAGCGGGCTGCTGCCCGGGGCGCGTCTGGAGCATGCGCAGCGCGCCCCAGATGGCGGCCTGTGGGTTGCCGGGGAGCAGGGCCTGCTGATGTGGAATGCGGGTGCCCGGGCTTTCCAGCCGGTACCCGGAGCGCCGGCCGAACCCACCGGTGCGTTCGTTCTGCAGGGCCGTGACCGGGCCTGGCTCACCCGCTCCGGCGTGCTGGAGTCGTACCGCTGGGATGGAGTCAGCCTGGCCCGGGAACTGCGCCTGGGACGGGAGGACGGCCTGCCGGACCTGGCCTTCCTGGGCCTGACGGTGGATGCGGCCGGGGTGGTCTGGCTGGCCAGCGCCCGGGGTCTGGTGCGGGTGGAGCCGGCGCTGCGCCGGGTGCATGTGTTTGGCGTCAGCCACGGCCTGCCGGCCCAGGACATGACCACGGCCCCGGTGCCCGGTCCCGCGGATGGTCGCATCCACTTCGCAACGGGAGCCGGGCTGGTGATCTTCGATCCGGCCTTGGTGCGCCCGGATGACACCATGCCCGCGCTGGCGATCAAGGCCATCGAGGTGCGGGGGCGCGGCGGGGTGAGGCAGCTTGAGCTCGACCGGCCGCTGCGGCTGGGCTACCGGGACCACGAAATGCGGGTGCGGGCGCGCGTGGCCGGGTTCAATTCCGCCCGTCACAACCGCTATCGCTTCTTCCTGCACGGCTATGACAGTGCGTGGGTGGAATCGGATGCCGCAGGGGAGCGGGTGTTTCCCGCGCTGGATCCCGGCCGCTATCGGCTGGAAGTGATGGGTCGGACCCCGCTGAGCCCGTGGTCGGAGCCGACCAGCTTCATGCTCGAGGTGGCCGCGCCGTGGTGGTGGACGCGGCAGGCGCAGGCGACCTGGGTGCTGGCTGCCGTACTGCTGGGTGCCTGGGCCCTGCACGCGGTGCGCCGGAAGGTGCGGCGGCGCCTGGCGTGGCGGCGGGTGGAACATGAGCGCGAGCTGGCCCGGCAGGCCTCCGATGCCAAGACCCGGTTCCTGGCCACCCTCGGGCATGAGGTGCGCACGCCGATGACCGGCGTGCTGGGCATGAGCGAGCTGCTGCTGCAGACAACACTGGATCCGCGCCAGCGCGGCTATACCGAGGCGATCCATCGGGCCGGCGAACATCTGATGAAGCTGGTCAACGACGCCCTGGATCTGGCGCGGGTGGAAGCCGGCCGCCTGGAGCTGGATCCGCAGCCGTTCAATCCGCGTGCGCTGGTGGATGAGGTGGGTGCGCTGATGGCCCCGCTCGCCCGGCAGCGCGGGCTGGCGTACCGCGGCGAGGTGGCGGATGACGTTCCCGCCGGCCTGTGCGGGGACGAGGTGCGGATCCGCCAGATCCTGCTGAACCTGGTGGGCAATGCGATCAAGTTCACCGAGCAGGGACGGGTGGAATTGATCATGCAGGCGCAGGCTGGTGGCGGGATCCGGGTCATCGTCTCGGATACCGGGCCGGGGTTGAACGCGGAGCAGCGCCAGCGCCTGTTCCAGCGGTTTGAGCAGGCTGAGGGCGGGCGTACCGCGGCCCGCTATGGCGGCAGCGGTCTGGGGCTGGCGATCTGCCAGGAGCTGGCCGCGCAGATGCAGGGCGGAATCACCGTGGACAGCACGCCCGGGCAGGGCTCGGACTTCGTGGTGACCCTGCCGCTGCCGGCGGTCGAAGCCCCTGTGGCGCGGGCCGATGAACCGGTTGCCCCCGAAGATCCCGTCGCTCCGGCGCCAGGCGTGCGGATCCTGCTGGTGGAGGATGATCCGACCGTGGCCGAGGTGATTTCCGCCCTGCTGGCCGCACAGGGATACGTGCCGACCCGGGTCGGCCACGGGCTGGCGGCGCTGGCCGAGGTGCGACGCCAGGAGTACGCCGTGGCGCTGCTCGATCTGGACCTGCCCGGGATCGACGGCCTTGCCCTGGCCCGGCAATTGCGGGCGCAGGGCTGGAAGGGGGCGCTGGTGGCCATCACCGCCCGCGCCGACGGCGCGGTGGAAGGGGCGGTGCAGGAGGCAGGGTTCGATACTTTCCTGCGCAAGCCGGTCAGTGGCAAGGTGCTGGCTGGGCAGATCGCCCGGGTGCTCGAGCGCCAGCCGCACGCGGCCGACGTTCCGGCATGACCCGCGGAACGATCCCCCTGGACATGCGCTCGCGCTACCCTTGGCGCGCGCAATGAACCGGGGACGTGGGTGGAGCGGACGATGAGGTGGTGGCTGCTGGCATTGCTGGTGCTGGCCATGGTGGTGTTGCCGTCCGCGCATGGAGCTGTCGAGCTGCCGCGGCCCAGGCAGCTGTCCGTGGCCGATGGCCTGCCATCCAACCGCGTGTCCGGCATGGTCGAGGACAGTAACGGGTATCTGTGGATCTCCACCCTGGACGGGCTGGCCCGCTATGACGGCACCGGATTCCGCATCTGGCGGACGGAAGATGGCCTGCCCGATGTCGGGCTGTGGTCGATCGCGATCGACTCGCGGGGAATGATCTGGCTGGCCACCGTCCACGCCGGCCTGGTGCAGTACGACCCGGCCACCGACACGTTCTCCATCCCCCAGGGTGTGGCGGTGGGTGATCTGGAAGACATGCAGGTCTGGTCGGTGGCGGTGGATGATGCCGACAACGTGTGGCTGGGGACAGCGGGCGGTGGTCTGTACCGGCGCGATGCCGAAGGCCGGATGACCCGGTTCCAGCCCGTGGAGGGAGACGAGCGCAGCCTTCCATCGGAGGCGGTGACCGTGGTCGCGATTGCGCCCGATGGCGCAGTATGGGTCGGGACCCGGAATGGCGTGGCGCGCTGGACGGGAACGGACTTTGAGCGCCTGCCACAGGCGGCGCTGCCCGATGAGCGGGTCAATGGCCTGACCTTCGGCCGCGACGGGACGCTCTGGGTGGGAACCGCTGGCGGCCTTGCAGTGCGCAGACCCGATGGCACGGTGGGGCCGGTGGACTGGGGTGAGGACGTTGAGCGCAACGTGATCGAAATGCTGCTGGAGGACAGCAGCGGCAACCACTGGCTGGACATCCGCGCCGGGCTGGGATTCACCAATCAGGCCGGTGGGCCGATCGGGGTGGTTCCCCTGTACAGCGATGCCACCCGTGACGAAGTGCGGCCCTACTGGGCCGGCGCGCATGAGGACCGGGAAGGCGGCGTGTGGCTGCTCAGCAACAGCCACGCGCTGTGGTATGTGCCTGCCGCATGGCGCAGGTTTGTCATCCATTCCCGCCGTATCGGCGATCCGCAGACCCTGGGCAATGCCGCCGTGCGTGGCATGAGCCCGGCCAGCGCCGGTGGCGTATGGCTGGTGGGCAGCAGCGGGGTGCTGGAGCGCTTCGAGCCGACCACCGGCACAGTGGAACGGCTGATGGAAGATGTGGGTCAGGGCGTTGTGCTCAGCGAGGTGCTGGAAGACAGCCAGGGGCGGATCTGGGTGGGGTATTCCGCGGGGCTGGCACGGATCGATCCGTCGACCCGGGCGGTCCGGCGCTGGGGTGTGGAACAGGCGCAGGATTCCATTTCCACCCGGACCGAGCCGCGCCAGATCATGGAACTGGATGGCCGGTTGTGGCTGCTGATCGGTCATACCCACGTGGAGGTCCGTGAGCTGGACGGGCGCGTGGTGAATGTCTTCGCCGTCGGCGACGGGTCCGGCCTGGATGAGGGCGTGAGCCTGGCCGGCATGACCGAAGGGCCCGACGGGCGGCCATGGCTGGGCACCAGCCGCGGCCTGCGGCGGCTGACCGCTGACGGCCGGGGCTGGGAGCCGGTGCCCGGAAGCAGGGGAGAGGCATCGGAGACGATTGCCGCCCGCGGGAGCCACGTGTGGACCAGCCGGATCGGGCAGCTTGACGGCTGGCGCTGGGATGGCAGCCGACTGCAGCGGACCCTGGCGCTGGGCGTGCAGGATGGCCTGCCGATGGTGTCTCCCAGCGGCATGACCGTGGGTGATGACGGGACCCTGTGGATCACCAGCACGCGCGGTCTGGTACGGATCCAGCCCCGGAATGGAACCGTGCGCACCTGGGCGGTCGGTGACGGTCTGCCCAGCCAGGACATGCGTCACTACCCGGTTCAGGAGCCGCACAGCGGGCTGATCATGACCGGTACCCCGGACGGGCTGGTGGTGTTTGACCCCGCCCTGCTGGAGCGTTCGGGCCGTACGCCCAACCTGGTCATTTCAGCGGCCCAGGTACGGGGTCAGCCGCCCTTTGTCCCCAATGGTCCGTTCGCGCTGCGTCACAGTGATCGCGATCTGCGGGTGGAAGCGCGACTGCTGTCGTTCCGCAATCCCCCGGCCAATCTGTACCGGTTCCGCCTGCTGGGCTATGACGATGGCTGGGTGGACGTGGGCGCGGGTGGCGAGCGCGTGTTCTCCCAGCTGCCGGTGGGCGACTGGCGCCTTGAAGTAGCGGCGCGCAACGCCGACGGCCTGTGGTCGGAAGTGCGCACCCTGCAGTTCCGCGTGGCCCCGCCGTGGTGGCGTACGACCGGCGCCATGCTGGTGTTCACCCTGTGCGCA
>DXCY01000081.1 GCA_019115725.1 Candidatus Luteimonas excrementigallinarum | reverse complement strand
CGGTCTGTGGCCGCAGGCCGTGGCCGCGCTCGATGGCGCCAGCAGCCTGGAACTGGCCGCGGTGTCGCACATCGACAGCGCCGGCCTGGCCCTGCTTTCGGCCCTGTCCGCACGCGGCGGCGGACTGGCGCTCGGCGGCAGCCCGGAAGGGCTGGACGAACTGCGCGCCGCTTACCGGCTGTCGCCTTCGCTGGAGTTTGGCGACGGCCAGCTGCCGCAATAGGCGGCCCCTTTACCGGCACCCCCCCGGTGCCCCTGATCCGCGACACCTGTGACCATGCAACCCTCCACGCTGTACCGATCGCTGGCCACCACGGCGGCGCTGGCCGCGATGCTCGCGCTGTCCTCCTGCGCCGGTGGCCAGGGCCAGGTGCGTGCCGATGCGCCGGCGCCGGCCATCACCCAGGACGCGTCCGCGCCGGATACCTCCACGCTGGACCAGTCTGCGCTGGACGGCGGCACGAAGCCGGCGCCAGGGTCAGGTGCCTCCGACATCACGGCGCTGGCGGAGTCGATGCAGTCCGCGCCCGGGGCCGGTGAGGATCCACCCGCTCCGCCGGAAGGCGTGACCCCCAGCGAATACCTGGACAGCGTGATGGCGCAGCCGACCCAGGAAGAGCTGGATTACGCGGCGATTTTCGGCGAGGAGGTCTACGACCCCATCGCCGACCCGACCCTGCCGCCTTCGGCGCAGATGCCGGTCAGCTACGACCCGTGGGAACCGTTCAACCGGCGCATGCACCGGGTCAACAACGCGATCGACCGCACGGTGGCCCTGCCGCTGGCGCGGGCCTACGTCCGCGCCGTGCCGCGGCCGGTGCGGCTGGGGATCAGCAACTTCTTCTCCAACCTCGGCCAGCCGGTGAGCGCGGTGAACGCACTGCTGCAGGGCAAGCCGAAGGAAGCCGGCCAGGCGCTGGGCCGCTTCGTGATGAACGCGACGCTGGGCATTGGCGGCATCTTCGACCCGGCCAGCGATGCCAGCATTCCGCATCGCAGCGAAGACTTCGGCCAGACCCTGGGCGTGTGGGGCTGGGAGAGCTCGCGCTACCTGGAGCTGCCGCTGTTCGGCCCACGCACCCTGCGCGACGCCTTCGGCCTGGCCGGCGACGCCCCGCTGTCACCGACCCGCCAGATCGATGACGACGCGGTGCGGTTCGGCCTGCAGGGCCTGCAGCTGGTGGATATCCGCACCCAGCTGATGGCGGTGGACCGCATGCGCGAAGGCGCGGCCGACGAGTACGCGCTGGTGCGCGATGCGTGGCTGCAGCGGCGCAACTACCAGATCCACGGCGACCGCCTGCAGGCCGACGATGAGTACCTGCTGCCGGATTACCTGCTGGACGACGAAGCCAACCCCACCGTTCCCGCCGACGCCATCCCGGTCCAGATCCCCGACCTGTAGGAGCGCATTACACGCGCGACGTGTCGTCGTCGGGCAGCAGATGCTCGGCTTCCGGGCCGGGCAGTGATTCCACGCTGCGGAGCTGGCGCTCGATGGCGCGGGTGCGCACCCCGGCCTGCTTGATGCTGTTCTGCACCGTGTTGAGCTGGCCGTGGGTTTTTTCCAGCACCGTGGCGAACTTGCCGAACTCGGTCTTCACCGCGCCCAGCAGCTTCCACACCTCGCTTGAGCGCTGCTCGATGGCCAGCGTGCGAAAGCCCATCTGCAGGCTGTTGAGCAGGGCGGTGAACGTGGTGGGGCCGGCCACCACGATGCGGAACTCGCGCTGCAGGGCGTCCACCAGCCCGGGCCGGCGGATGGTTTCCGCATACAGCCCCTCGGTGGGCAGGAACATCACCGCGAAGTCGGTGGTGTGCGGCGGCACCACGTATTTCTCGCTGATCGACTTGGCCTGCACGCGGATGGCGCGCTCCAGCTGGTTACCGCTGTTGCGCACCGCCTCCACATCGCCCTGTTCCTGGGCATCGAGCAGACGCTCGTAATCCTCGCGCGGGAACTTGCAGTCCACCGGCAGCCACACCGGCGCGTCGTCGTCGCGCCGGCCGGGCAGGCGGATGGCGAAGTCCACCGCCTCGGCGGAGTCCGGCCGCACCCGCACTTCGCGCGCGTACTGTTCCGCCACCAGCACCTGTTCGAGGATGTTCTCCAGCTGCACCTCGCCCCAGCCGCCGCGGTTCTTGACGTTGGTCAGCACCCGCTTGAGGTCGCCCACGCCGGTGGCCAGCTGCTGCATCTCGCCCAGCCCGCGCTGCACCTGTTCCAGCCGCTCGGACACCAGCTTGAACGAGGCATCCAGGCGGGTGTTGAGGGTGGACTGCAGCTTCTCATCCACGGTCTGGCGCATCTGCTCCAGCTTCTGCGCATTGTCGGCCTGCAGCGCCTGCAGCTGCTTTTCCAGGGTCTGGCGCAGCTCCAGCATGCGCTGCTCGTTACGCTGGGTGAGCTCGCCGATCCGCTGGTCGTTGCGCTGGGCCACTTCGGCCAGGCGCCCGCCCAGGGTGTCCGAAAACCGCTGCTGCACCTCGCCCTGTTCGACCCGGCTGCGGCGCGCATCCTCGATCAGAGCGTCGCGCAGCGTATCCAGGCGCTGGTCGGTGCGCACGCTGAATTCGGTCAGCCGCGCGGCAAAGCCGTCGATGCGCCCGGCCTGGCCCGAGGAGAAGCTGTCGAGTTGTTCGCGCAGCTCGCTGCGGCCTGCGCGCTGCTCCTCGCGCAGCGCATCCTCCAGCGCCTCGCGCAGCACGCCGGCCGCATCGTCCGACCGCCGGAACACCAGCATCAACAACAGCCCGGCCACCACCAGCAGCAGGCCGAGGATCAGGATCAAAAGGGTCTGGATTTCCATCCGGCCAGTCTACCCACGGCGGTCTCACCGGCTGCGCCGCGGGTGCTTTTCCGAACCGCCTTCACCCGGAGTTTGCAGCTGCCGCGGACACTGGCCCCATGGCCACGCGCAGCGCTCCTGTCGAACTGGATACCCGACGCGCCTATGAGGCCGCCGCGAAAGGCGACGGTCGCCGGATCCTGGTGGACCGGCTGTGGCCGCGCGGCGTATCGAAGGATGCGCTGGCGGCCGACGCCTGGATCAAGGCGATCGCCCCCAGCGACGGCCTGCGCCAATGGTTCGGCCATGATCCGGAGCGCTGGGAGGGATTCCGCGAGCGCTACTTCAAGGAACTCGACGCTAATCCGGAAGGACTGGAGGCGCTGCTGGACGAACTGCGCGACGTGAAGCGCGCCACCCTGCTGTTTGCCGCCGCCGACACCCGGCACAACAACGCCACCGCGCTGCTCCAATACCTCGTCGCAGCGCACCACGCGCGCGAAGCCGCATGAATTCCGATCCCGGCCGATCGGTGCAAGCCTGAGGGTCCGACGGCGCCTACGGAGTGATCCTGATGGGAAGGTCGCGGGGGCCGGTGGCCTGGTTGCCGCTGGCGTCTTCGCCAAAAACACGGATGAGGTAGTCGCCCGGCGGCAGCGCGCCCGGCTGCCACGGGGTGACGGCCATCTCCGCGGCGCGTACGTGGTTGTTGGCCACGTAGAGGAAGCGGGTGCGCGCGGCGCCGTGCACGGTGATGCCGCTGTTGGCGGCGTAGGCCACCTTCACCGCACCCGGGTGGGCGGGCATGCGGGAGAAATCGATGTTCATCATCGGCCGGGTGTGGCCGGGCAGCATGCTGCCGTCAGCGGCGAGGATCTGCCAGCCCACCCGGTGCAGGCCCAGCCGGCGCCGGGCCAGGTTGCCATCCACCTGGTCCCAGGCATCCACCACCACCTGCACGCCGCTGCCATCGCCGGGCACCAGCACGCGCCCATCGGCGCTTGTACGCTCCAGCAGCCGGTCGTGTGCATCCAGCAGCATGACCCCCTCGATACGCGGGGCCACGGTGTCGATGTAATTCACCAGGCCCAGGCGGATCGCATTGAGCTGATGGCCGAAGGGACCGACGATCAGGTGCACGTGGGCCTGGGCGTTGATGGTGCCCAGCGCCTCGCCGACGGCGAAACGCGTGCCACGGGCAATGCGCACCCGCTTCGGGCGTCCATCCTCGCGGTGCACGAAGTGGAATTTCGCCGGGTCGAGGTTCGCGCCCTGCGGGGTCCGCCCCACCCGCAGGTGCAGGTAGGTCAGCTCGTCGGTGGCGATGCCCTCGGCCTGGCCGCCAAAGCTCCAGGCCGCCAGCGGCGAGCTGACCTTGGTCTCGGCGATCGACAGCACCCGCGCGCCCACATCGCCGCGGATATCCAGGCCGTTGTGCAGGTGGCTGCGGCTCTCGCCGCGGAAGTTGCCGCGCACCTCGCCCAGCGTGCCGACCACCTCGTGCCAGCCGTATTGCGGTGCCAGCGGCCAGCGCCCGCCGGTGGCAGGCGGGCGCCGCTCCGGGTTGGGGCCGACGGGGCCATGCACGCCATCATCCTCACCGGCGCGGACCGCCAGGTGGTGCAGGCGGTGGCCGGCGGCATCGGCCACCAGCAGGCTGCCATCGGCCTCGATCCACAGCGCCGAGGGCCGGGCAAACCACTGCCGCGAGTGTCCGCCGCTCAGCAGGCGCACGCGCCCGTCCGGGGCCAGCTGCAGCACCCGGCCCGGCGACAGCTCGGCCACGTACAGGTGCCCGTCGTGGCTGGCGGTAACGGCCAGCGGCCGGTCCAGCGCCACCTCGACGTCCTGCCACGGCGACGGCCGCCACGTATCCACCAGACCATCGGGATCGATGCGCCGCAGCGCGCGGTTGCCGGTATCGGCCACCCATAGCCGGCCCTCCGCATCCAGGGCCAGCCCGGTGGGCGTATCGAAGCGGGCCCGGGTGCCCTCGCCATTGAAGAATCCCGGGCCGTCGCCCCCGGCCAGCGTGCGCACGCGGCCGTCCGTTTCGATCACCCGGATGCGGTCGTTCCAGGTGTCGGCCACGAACACCCGCCCCTGCCCGTCCACCGCCACGCCCATCGGCCCGTGGAAGCGCGCCTGAGCGCCCGGGCCGTCGCGAAAGCCGGCGATGCCGTCGCCGGCCAGGGTGGTCACCGTGCCGTCCGGGGCAACCCGGCGGATGGCGTGGTTGCCGGTATCGGCCACGTACAGATGGCCGGTGGCATCCACGGCCAGCGACGAGGGCGTGTGGAACCGCGCCTGCGCGCCCGCGCCATCGGCGAAGCCCTCGACCCCGCCGGCCAGGGTCTGCACCTCACCATCCGGGGCAATGCGGCGGATGCGGTTGGCCTCGCCACCATCGGCCACGAACAGACTGCCGCCCGGTCCGCGCACCAGGCCCCAGGGTTCGTCGAACCGCGCCCGCACCAGCGCGCCATCGCGCACCCCGCGGTGGCCGTCACCGGCCAGCAGGTCGATCCGGGCCTGCCAGTCAAATGCCGTGTCGGGCGGCCGCGCGTCGGCGGGATCCTCCGCCGGCAACCACAGCGTGGTGGCGGCCAGTGCCAGCAGCACCAGCGCCACCACGCCAAACAGAGCGCGGCGGGTTCCGGGCCGCGGGGCCCGGCGGCGCCGATTCAATCCAGAACGCGGCAGAAAGCCGCCTTCAGATAACGCGATTCAGGCACGCTGGCCAGGAACGGATGGTCGGCACCGGCGCCGGATACCTTCAGCACCTGCAGGGTGCGTCCGGCATAGAACGCCGCCCGACGCAGCATGTCGAGGAACTGCTCCTCGCTCACCAGCCCGGTGCAGGAGAAGGTGGCGAACAGCCCGCCCGGCTTCACCGCGCCCAGCGCCAGCTTGTTCATGTCCAGGTACTTCTTCAGCGCCGGGATCACCTGGTTGCGGTCGCGGGTCATCTTGGCCGGATCCAGCACCACCACGTCCCAGGCGTCGCGCGAAGCCACATCGCGCAGCCACGGGAAGATATCGGCCTGCACGAAGCGCACCCGCACGTCATTGAGCCGGGCGTTGCCGCGGGCGATCTCCAGCACCGCCTCGTCGATATCCACGCCGGTCACATCCAGCGCGCCGCGCGCGGCCGCATAGATGCCGAAGCCGCCGGTGTTGCAGCACAGGTCCAGCACCCGCTTGCCCTCGCACTGGCGCGACAGCCACTCGCGGTTCTCGCGCTGGTCGGCGAAGAACCCGGTCTTGTGCGCGCCAGCGGGATCGGCGCGGAACTTCACTCCGTGCTCGGTGATCACCGCGGGCTCGGCCGGCACGCTGCCGCTGAAATCGAAGCTTTCCTGCTTCTGCACGTGCTCATCGGCCGAGGCGTGGATGCGGCAGCCGGGGAAGTGCTCTTCCAGCGCGGCGTAGATCCACTCGCGGTGGCGGAACATGCCGGCGGAGAAGAATTCGATCACCAGCAGGTCCGCATAGCGGTCCACCACCAGGCCGGACAGCCCGTCGCCCTCGCTGTGCACCGCGCGCCAGGCGTCGCTCACCTCGTCCAGGCGCAGCACCTCGCGGCGCAGGCGCACGGCATCGCCGATCCTGCGCCGGAACCAGGCCTCGTCCACGGCCACGTCCGGATCGGTCTCCAGGATCCGCAGGGCAATGCGCGAGCGGCCGTTGTAGAAGCCGCGGCCGATCCATTCACCGTCCACGCCGACTGCGTCGACGATGGTGCCGGGGCTGATCCGCTGGCTGGGTTTGTCCACCAGCCGCTGAAAGATCCAGGGATGGGACGAGCGCCAGGCGTTCTTGAGCCTGACCGTGGGCAGTGGGGAATCCATGTGCCGATTCTAATGCGGCGACTCTAATGCGGCGACTCCCCTTGCGGTTGCATCCGGGAAATCCGGCGCCATTGTGTGGGCATGTATCTGGACACGCCCGAGCCGCCTGCCGATCCCAAGGCCCAGCGCGCCGCCGACCGCCGCCGGCTGGGAACGGCGCTGAAACTGGCGGTGGGATTCATCGCCCTGCTGGTGGTGATGTTCGGGGTGCAGCACATGATCGACTGGCGCCCGTTCGCGGTCGCCCCGCGCGAGGCGCTGGGGCTGCTGGGGGTGCTGACCGCGCCGCTGCTGCACGGCTCGCCCGAGCACCTGTTCACCAATGCCACCGCCCTGCTGATGCTGGGCACGCTGGCCTTCACCCTGTATCCGCGCGCCACGCCGCGCGCGCTGCCGCTGGTCTGGCTGGGCGCGGGGCTGTGTGCCTGGTGGCTGGGCGATCCCGGTTCGCGGCACCTGGGCGCCAGCGGCCTCACCCACGGGCTGATGTTCCTGCTGTTCGTGCTGGGCCTGCTGCGCCGCGACCGGCCCTCGGTGGCCGCCGGAATGATCGCGTTCTTCTTCTACGGCGGCATGCTGCTGACCGTGCTGCCGCAGGAGCCGGGCGTGTCCTGGCAATCGCACCTGGGCGGGGCGGTGGGCGGCGTGCTGGCCGCCTGGCTGTTCCGCGCCAGCGATCCGCGCCCGCCGCGCCGGCGCTACAGCTGGGAGCTGGAAGAAGAGCAGGCCGAACAGGACGCCGCGCGCGAGCACGACCAGTTCGAATCCCGCGCCCCCGACGACGTACCGGTGCTGTGGCAGCGTGATGAACCCCGCCGCGGCCAGATCCTCGAATTCCGCAGGAAAGACCCGCCGTAGTCGGGTGCCACGCACGCGTGGCGTGCTCCCGCGGGGGTCGCTAGACTCGGGCCATGCGCACACTTCTGATGGCCACGCTGCTCGCAGCCCTGTCCGGCTGCACCGACGGCGGCTCCCCGGACTCCACTCCCGCTCCCGCCCCGGCCGATCCGGTCGACGCGATCATGGCCGACTACACCGGCAACGGCCCCGGCGCCGCAGTGCTGGTGCTGCGCGATGGCGAGCCCGTGGTGCGCCGCGGCTACGGCCTGGCCGACGTGGCCGCGGGCACGCCCGTCACCCCCGACACCAACTTCCGCCTGGCCTCGGTCAGCAAGGCCTTCACCGCCGCCACCGTGCTGCTGCTGGCCGAGGATGGCCTGGTGCAGCTGGATGATCCGGTGCGCAAGTGGCTGCCTTCGCTGCCCGCGGCCACCGATGCGGTCACCCTGCACCACCTGCTGGCCCACACCTCCGGCCTGATCGACTACGAGGACGTGATGCCCGAGGGCCTGGACCGCCAGGTACGCGATGCCGACGTGCTCACCATCCTCGAAGGCCAGGACCGGCTGTATTTCGAACCCGGCACCGCCTACCGCTACAGCAACAGCGCCTACGCCCTGCTGACCCTGGTGGTGGAAGCGGCCACCGGCCAGGCCTATCCGGACTTCCTGCGTGCGCGCATCTTCGCGCCGCTGGGCATGGACCACAGCGTGGCGTTCGTGGATGGCGAATCCACCGTGGCCAACCGCGCCTTCGGCCACAGTCTGGTGGACGGCGCCTGGACCCGCACCGACCAGAGCCCCACCAGCGCGGTGCTCGGCGACGGCGGCATCTACAGCTCGCTGGAAGACATGGCCAAGTGGGATGCGGCCCTGTACGACGGCCGCCTGCTGTCCGATGCCACCCGCACCCTGGCGTTCTCCGACCAGACCGCCGTGCCAGTGGACGAGGACAACGTGGACGCCTACGGCTACGGCTGGCGCCTGGACGGCGGGCGGATGTGGCACTCGGGCGAAACCATCGGGTTCCGCAACGTGATCATCCGCGACCCCGCCCAGCGCCTGACCGTGCTGGTCCTGACCAATCGCAACGGCCCCCGCCCGTA
>DXCY01000080.1 GCA_019115725.1 Candidatus Luteimonas excrementigallinarum | reverse complement strand
GGCGCCCTTCTCCAGCTCGACGGTCAGGTCGACCACCGACACGTTGGAGGTCGGCACGCGGAACGACATGCCGGTGAGCTTGCCGTTGAGCTCGGGGATCACCTTGCCCACGGCCTTGGCCGCGCCGGTGGAGGACGGGATGATGTTTTCCAGGATGCCGCGGCCACCGCGCCAGTCCTTGGCCGAAGGGCCGTCGACGGTCTTCTGGGTGGCGGTGGCGGCGTGCACGGTGGTCATCAGGCCGCGCTTGATGCCCCACTTGTCGTTGAGCACCTTGGCCACCGGGGCCAGGCAGTTGGTGGTGCACGAGGCGTTGGAAATGATGGCCTCGCCGTCGTACTTCTCATGGTTCACGCCGTAGACGAACATCGGCGTGGTGTCCTTGGACGGGGCCGACATGATCACCTTCTTCGCGCCGGCGTCGATGTGCTTCTGCGCACCCTCGGCGGACAGGAAGATGCCGGTGGATTCGATCACCACGTCGGCACCCACGTCGCCCCACTTGAGGTTGGCCGGGTCGCGCTCGGCGGTCAGGCGGATGCGCTTGCCGTTGACCACCAGGTGGTCGCCGTCCACGGACACCTCGCCGTCGAAACGGCCGTGCACCGAATCGAACTTCAGCATGTAGGCCAGGTAATCCGGCTCCAGCAGGTCGTTGATGGCCACGACCTCGATGTCGCTGCCGAAATTCTGCACCGCGGCACGCAGCACGTTGCGGCCGATGCGGCCAAACCCGTTGATGCCAACCTTGATCGCCATGAGTACGTCAACTCCTGACCACCGCGCCAGGCGGCGGAATAGTGGGTGGGGTAGCCCGCTATTTTAGCAGCTGCGCGGAAAATTAATCCGCGGCCGCCTTGATCACGGTCAAAGACACGGCGTTCCGGAAACGCGACAGTAATCGGGTGTTTCAACCCGAAGGAAAAATAATGAAACTGCTCTCCCCCACCCTGCTTGCCATTGCTGTCGCCTGCTTCGCCCTGCCCGCCGCCGCCCAGTCCGCGGGCGATTGGACCCTGGCCATCGGCGCCGGCCACGTCAACCCGAAGAGCGACAACGGCTCGCTGGCCGACGGCACCCTGGACGTGGATATCGGCAGCAGCACCCGCCCGACCATTGCGCTCGAATACTTCATCCGTGACGGCCTGGGCATCGAAGTGCTGGCCGCTACGCCGTTCAGCCATGAAATCGATATCGACGGCATGGGCAAGGTTGGCAGCACCAAGCACCTGCCGCCCACCGTGAGCCTGCAGTACCACTTCAACCGCGACGGCAAGGTGCGTCCGCTGCTGGGCCTGGGCGTGAACTACACCACCTTCTTCAGCGAAGGCACCACCGGCGCGCTGGCCGGCTCGGACCTGTCGCTGGGTGACTCCTGGGGCGTGGCGGCCCACGCCGGCCTCGATTTCGACGTCGGCGAGCGCGGCGCGTTCCGCGTTGACGTGCGCTGGATGGATATCGACAGCGATGTGAAGCTCGACGGCGCCAAGCTCGGCACCGCCAACATCGACCCGCTGGTGTTCGGCGCGTCCTACGTCATCCGCTTCTGAGTGTTACCGGGGCTCCACCCCCGGCCCTCCGGCGCCGCCCCGGACCTGTCCGCGGCGGCGCTTTTCATTGGGCATCGCTACAATCCACGCCATGAGAATCCTCCTGCTTGTCGCCACGCTGCTGTGCGTGGCCAGCGCCCCGGCCCACGCCTGGGGCGGACGCGGCCACCGTCTGGTGGGCCACCTGGCCGAATCCGGCCTCACCCCCACCGCCCGGGCCAGCGTCGATGCGCTGCTGCAGGGGGAGGAAGACCCGGACCGGCGCTCGCTGGCCGGCATCGCCACCTGGGCCGATGAGCTGCGCTCGCACGATCCCGACCTGGGCCGACGCAGCGCGCGCTGGCACTACGTGAACATCGGCGAAGACGACTGTCGCTACGAGGCGGAGCGGCACTGCCCTGGCGGTGACTGCGTGGTGGAGGCGATCAACGCCCAGGCCGCGATCCTGGCCGACCGGGACCGCAGCGACGCCGAACGGCTGCAGGCGCTGAAGTTCGTGGTCCACTTCGTGGGCGATGTGCACCAGCCCATGCATGCCGGCTATGCCCATGACCGCGGCGGCAACGACGTGCAGGTCCACCTGCGCGACGGCACCCGCAGCGGGCGCGGCACCAACCTGCATGCCCTGTGGGACAGCGGCATGTTCTATCCGCTGCGCGAATCCGAAGAAACCCACCTGGCCGAACTTGCCGCCCTGCAGGTTGAGGTGCCCGCAGCAGACGGTCCGGCCGCCTGGGCCGAGGCGTCCTGCCGGGTCGCGATCACGCCCGCGGTGACCCCGGCGCGGGCCACGGTGGACATGGATTACGTATACCGGTGGCGGCCCGAGGCCGAAGCGCGTCTGGTGATGGCCGGGCAGCGCCTGGCCGGATTGCTCAACCGGGTCCTCGACGGCACGCCCTGAGCCGTGCGCCGCCTGGCGTCTGCACGCCGGCGGCAATGCGCTACCTTTGCCGCCATGGACACGCCCATGGGCCAGCCCCGCCTCCCCCAGCCCCGCCTGCGGTTGCTGAACCGCCTGCGCACAACCGTGCCGACGCTGGCCGTCCTGTTGATCCTGGCGCTGCTGGCAGCCTGCAGCGACCAGCCCACCGCCGCCGGGGCCGACGCGGACAGGCGACCGCTGCTGGTGTTCGCCGCTGCCAGCCTGAAGGAATCGCTGGACGAAGCCGCCGCGGCGTATACCGCCGCCGGTGGACCCGAGGTACAGGTGTCCTACGCGGCAAGTTCCGCTCTGGCCCGACAGATCGCCCAGGGCGCCCCGGCCGACGCCTTTGTATCCGCGGATCTGGAGTGGATGGACTGGCTGCAGCAGCGCGAACTGGTGGATGCGGACAGCCGCCGCGACCTGCTCGGCAACGCCCTGGTGCTGGTGGCGCCTGCCAGCGGCAACCCGGCTCCAGTGGACCTGGCCACCGCGCCGGACCTGCGGCCGCGGCTTGGCGGAGGCCGACTGGCACTCGCCCTGGTAGAAAGCGTGCCTGCTGGAAAGTACGCCCGGCAGGCGTTCGAGTCGCTGGACATGTGGACCGTGCTGGCTCCGCACGTGGCCGAAGGCGACAGCGTGCGCGCGGCGCTCATGCTGGTGGCCCGCGGTGAAGCGCCGCTGGGCGTGGTCTATGCCAGCGACGCCCGCGCCGAACCGCGGGTGCAGGTGGTGGCCACCTTCCCCGCCGATTCCCATCCGCCCATCGTGTATCCCGTCGCCCGCGTCGCCGCCAGCCGCCACGCCGGCGCCATGGAATTCATCGCGTGGCTGGGCTCACCCGCGGCCGGAGAAATCTTCCGCCGCCACGGCTTCAGCCTGCGCTGATCCGCGGCCGCTATGTTCAGTCCCGACGAGCTCACCACCATCGCCCTGAGCGTGCGCGTGGCCGGCGTGGCCGCGCTGGCCAGCCTGCCGCTGGCGGTCGCGGTCGGCTGGCTGCTGGCGCGCAAGCGCTTCCCGGGCAAGGCGCTGCTGGATGCGCTGGTCCACCTGCCGCTGGTGCTGCCACCGGTGGTGGTGGGCTATGCGCTGCTGGTGACCTTTGGCAACCAGGGCTCGGTGGGCCGGCTGCTGGACCAGTTTGGGCTGGAGTTCGCCTTCCGCTGGACCGGCGCGGCGCTGGCTGCGGCGATCATGGGCTTCCCGCTGATGGTGCGCACCATTCGTCTGTCGATCGAGAACGTCGACCGCCGGCTGGAGCAGGCCGCCGCCACCCTCGGCGCCTCGCCCTGGCGGCGGTTCTTCACCGTCACCCTGCCGCTGGCCTGGCCGGGCCTGGTGGCGGGCGCGGTGCTGGGCTTTGCCAAGGCGCTGGGCGAATTCGGCGCCACCATTACCTTCGTCTCCGCCATTCCCGGCGAAACGCGCACGCTCTCATCGGCCATCTACGGGCTGATGCAGGTGCCGGGTGGCGAAGCCTCGATCTGGCGCCTGGCGGCGGTGTCGGTGGCAATCTCACTGGCCGCGCTGCTGGCCTCAGAGTGGCTGGTGCGGCGCCAGCGCGGAGCGGACGGGGAGGATTCATGAGCTGTCACCCGATGTTGCGCACGTGGCGCACTCCTGCGGGGAACGGGCTGTGTTGAGTCTGGACATCCAGCTCGAGCGCGGCCAGCTCAAGCGCGGCCAGCTGCGCCGTGGCGGGTTCGAGCGCCGCGTGCAGATCGAGGAGGACGCGCGCATTGTTGCCCTGGTGGGCCCGTCCGGTGCGGGCAAGACCACGGTGCTCAATGCCATCGCCGGGCTGATCCGCCCGCGCGCGGGGCATATCCGTATTGACGGGCGGGTGCTGTTTGACAGCGCTGCCGGCATCGACGTGCCGGCACACCGGCGCCGGGTGGGCTACGTGTTCCAGGATGCACGTCTGTTTCCGCATATGGATGTGCGCGGCAACCTGCTCTACGGCCGCCATGCCGGCCGCGGCCAGGCGCGCCGGTTCGAGCTGGAATCGATCATCGAGCTGCTGGGCATTGAAGCGTTGCTCGGCCGTCGCACCGCCAATCTCTCGGGCGGGGAAGCGCAGCGGGTGGCGATCGGTCGGGCGCTGCTGTCGCAGCCGGAGATCCTGCTGTTCGACGAACCGCTCTCGGCCCTGGACGAGGCCCGGCGCGAGGAGCTGATTCCCTGGCTGCTGCGGGTGCGCGACGAGATCCGCCTGCCAATGCTGTATGTCAGCCACCACGCCGACGAGGTGCAGCGCCTGGCCTCGGCCATCCATCGACTCGGCTGAGGCCAGGCGTCTGTCGGCTAGGCTTCCGGTTCGGCCGGCTCTTCCACATCGAAATTCACCGGCACCCGCAGCCAGCTTTCTGCCGGCGCGCCATCACGGATGGCCGGATTGAACCGCCACTGCCGCGCCGCATCGATGGTAACCGCATCGAAAACGCCGGCCG
>DXCY01000079.1 GCA_019115725.1 Candidatus Luteimonas excrementigallinarum | reverse complement strand
CGCGGGCCAAGGTGTTCATGGGCAATGCGGGCAGCGCGTTCCTGGGGCTGGTGGTGGCGTGGGTGGTGTTCCGCCTGACCCAAAACCCCGGCCATCCGGTGAGCCCGGTACTGGCGCTGTGGTTGATCCCGATTCCGATCATGGACTGCCTGGTGCTGACGGTGCGCCGCACGCGCCAGGGGCGCTCGCCGTTTTCGGCCGGGCGCGATCATATCCATCACTTCATGCAGGATGCGGGCTTCGGCCCCACCCAGGCGGCGGTGGCGCTGGCGGGTTTCAGCTTGGGGTGCGGACTGCTGGCGGGCCAGGCGATGCGCTTTGACGTGCCGCACCCGGTGATCCTGGTGGCCTTCATCTGCCTGTGTGTATTCTGGTACTGGCTCAGTGCCCGCCGCGTGCGGGCACTGGCTTTTTTTCGTGTCGTGCGGCGGTTGCCCGTGTTCGGGCCGGTGCCCGCGGCACTTGGCTGGGATTGAGGCGGTCGGAGGGGCAGCCGGTTGGAACCTTCACAAATACTGGGCTGTTATCGCGCACAGGCGTGTTCACGCCAATGGCGCGGATTCCTGACGGCGCTGGCGGGCGAGTTCAGCGACGCGCTTCCACATGGCGACCTGGTGCGGCTGATGGCGCGGCTGGGCGCACGTTTCGCCCAGGCCCATCCGCTTGGGCCGGTGGACACGCTGGAAGGCTTTGCCGCGGCTGCCAACGCGGTGTGGTCGTCGATCGACTGGGGCCATGCCGCGTTCGAGGACGGCGGTGACCGGCTGCTGATCCACCACGTGGCCTCGCCGCTGTCGGCGGTGCTGGGCGCGCCGGAAGGCTGGGATACCGGCTTTCTGGAAGGCGCGTACCGGCAGTGGCTGCGGACCGCCGGCATGGTGCCGGTGCTGGACGTGGCCCATGTGCCGGGCGAGCACCCCGATCTTTGCACCTACATGGTGTCGCGTGTGCTGTGAAGCACACAGAGGTTTTGATGAGCAAGTTGACCCACAGCAACGACCTGGACGAAGACGGCGACGACGTGGCCGGGCTGTTCCGCCGGCTGGACGGGCGCACGAAGCGGCCCGAAGCCTACCGGATGTTTTCCCAGGTGGAGCCGGCTGCGGCGCCGGTGCGCAAACCCGCGCCGCGCGCTGAAGAGACGGCCGCTCCAGCGCCTGCCGCGCCGTCTGCGCCGCCAGTTGCGCCGACGCCTGCGCGGCAGGTGCCGGAAGGACATACGCCCCTGGCCGGGCTGTTCGCGCGGCTTGCCGCAGCCGAGCCCAGGCTGGGTGCCCACAGCCCGCTGGCCCGGCTGCGCAGTATCGATCCCGGCGGCTGATCCAGGTGGCTGATCCTTCCGTTGCTGGCCAGGAACGCCCGCTGCGCCGGCTGACCCTGTGGCTGGCGCTGGGCGCGTTGGCGCTGCTGGTGCTGCCGGCGCTGGCGCTGATGGTGGTCGTGCCGCTGGATGTGCGCCACCAGCTGGTGTTTTCGGCAGTGGTGTTCGGCGCTGCCCTGCTGCTGCGCAACCGCGAAGGACGGCTGGTGCCGCTGGTGCTGATGGGGCTGTCGCTGCTGGTGTCCACCCGCTACATGTGGTGGCGGCTGACCGAGACGGTGGGACTTGGCAGCGTGGTGGATATCACCTTGGGGCTGGGCCTGGTGTCGGCCGAGATCTACGCCTTCGTGGTGCTGGTGCTGGGGTATTTCCAGGTGTCGCGGCCGCTGAACCGCCGGCCGGTGCCGCTGCCCGAGGACCAGACGCAGTGGCCGGTGGTGGATGTGTATATCCCGACCTACAACGAGCCGCTGTCGGTGGTGCGCACCACGGTGCTGGCGGCTACGGTGATGGACTGGCCCAAGGACAAATTGAACATCTGGCTGCTTGATGACGGCCGCCGCGATGAGTTCCGCCAGTTCTGTGAGCAGGCTGGGGTGGGCTACCTGGCACGCAGTGACAATAAGGGTGCCAAGGCCGGCAACATCAATGCCGCGCTGCGTCAGACCGGCGGCGAGTACGTGGCCATTTTCGACTGCGACCACATGCCCACCCGCTCGTTCCTGCAGATGTCGATGGGCTGGTTTCTGCACGATGAGAAGCTGGCGGTGGTGCAGACGCCGCACTATTTCTTCTCGCCCGATCCGTTCGAGCGCAACCTGGGCACGTTCGGCACGGTGCCCAACGAGGGCGAGCTGTTCTACGGCCTGCTGCAGGACGGCAACGACCAGTGGGATGCGACGTTCTTCTGCGGCTCGTGCGCGGTGATCAAGCGCGCGCCGCTGGAGGAAGTCGGCGGGGTGGCCACCGAGACCGTGACCGAGGATGCGCATACCGCGCTGCGCCTGCACCGGGCCGGCTACACCAGCGCCTATATCCCGATCCCGCAGGCGGCCGGACTGGCCACCGAAAGCATGTCGGCGCACGTGGGCCAGCGGATCCGCTGGGCGCGCGGCATGGCCCAGATCCTGCGGGTGGACAACCCGATGCTGGGCAAGGGCCTGAAGCTGGCGCAGCGGCTGTGCTACACGAACGCGATGCTGCACTTTTTCTACGGGCTGCCGCGGATCATCTTCCTGACCGCGCCGCTGGCGTTCCTGTTCTTCGGCGCGCACGTGATCCACGCATCGGCGCTGATGATCGCGGCCTACGCGCTGCCACACCTGGCCCATGCGCTGCTGACCAACCAGCGCATCCAGGGGCGGCACCGCCATCTGCTGTGGAACGAGGTGTATGAGACGGCGCTGGCCTGGTACATCCTGCGCCCGACCACGATGGCGGTGCTGAACCCGAAGCTGGGCAAGTTCAACGTGACCGCGAAGGGCGGTCTGGTGCCGCGCAGCTATTTCGATGCGCACATTGCACTGCCCTACCTGGTGCTGCTGCTGTTGAACCTGATTGGCATGGCGGTGGGCATCGGGCGGCTGGTGACGGCCGATTCGGCCGGCGTGGTGCAGACGGTGTGGTTGAACATCGGTTGGACGGTCTACAACATGATCATCCTGGGCGCGGTGATCGCCACCTGCAATGAGCAGCGCCAGGTGCGCAAATCGCACCGTGTTCCACTGGATGTGCGCGCCACCTTGCATCTGCCGGATGGCCAGGCGCTGGGGTGCCGCACGGTGAATTTTTCCCAAGGCGGTATTGCCGTGAAGCTGGACGAGCCGCACTCGCTGTCCGAGGGGCTGGAGGTGGAGGTGGAGCTGACACATCGCCGCCGCAGTGGCCGCCTGCCGGCCGTGTTGCGCCATGACCGCGGCGAGCAGGTGCTGGGCATCGAGTTCAGCGACCTGGACCTGGAGCAGGAGCGGTGGCTGGTGGCATCCACCTTCGCGCGTGCCGACATGTGGGTGTCGATATGGGGACGCCATGGCGACGAGGGTTTTTTCGGTTCGCTGGCCTCCGTGCTCAAGGCCAGCGGGCGCGGCTTCGGCCGGCTCGGCCGGTGGATGACGGGGGGCGAGCGCCGCGCGGCCGCCAGGGATGCTCGAGGAGAGTCCGGATGATCGGCAGTGTGGTTTCCAGATGGACCGGCGGGCGCGCAGCGTTCCGCCCACGCGTGGTGGCAGCGGCGTTGGCAGCGACCCTGCTCGGTGGCGGGGTGCTGGCCCAGGACCTGCCACAGGGGCGGGCGCCAGGGACCGTGCCGCAGCAGGATGATGCCGCCTCGGCTGCAGCTGAGGCGGCGGCGCCGGCCCGCCCTTCGCGCAGCAGCAGCTTCTCGCTGCGTGACCTGGGGGTCGATTACGAGATCACCCTGCGCGGCGTCGAAGGTCGGGCCGGGGTGCCGCTCTCGGTGCGCACCGACCAGGTGGTGGATCACGCCACGCTGCACTTGAAATACAGCTGGTCGCCGGCGCTGCTGCCGGACCTGTCGCACCTGCGGGTGACGGTGAACGACGTGACCGTGGCCACCCTGCCGGTGCCCCGGGAGCTGGCAGGGCAGGTGGTGGAAAGCGAGGTGGAGATCGATCCGCGCCTGATCATCGATTACAACCGGATCAACCTGCAGTTGATCGGTCATTACACGCACCAGTGCGAGGATCCCGACCACACCAGCCTGTGGGCCAACATCGACAGCGCCAGTTACGTGGAGCTGGGCTGGAGCCCGCTGCGGCTGAGCAACGACCTGGCGCTGCTGCCGGTGCCGTTCTTCGATACGCGTGACAGCGCGCGGCTGGAGCTGCCGTTCGTGTTTGCCGGTGAGCCCGGGCCTGGCGTGCTGGAGCCGGCGGGCATCGTGGCCTCGTGGTTCGGCGCGCTGGCGGGCTACCGCGGGGGACTGTTTCCAGCGATGGCTGAGCATCCGCCGATCACCGGCAACGCGGTGGTTGTGGCGACCACGCGCAATCCGCCGGCCGGGTTGGACCTGCCGCAGGTGTCCGGCCCTGCGCTGGCGGTGATCGACAATCCCAACGACGACAAGGCCAAGCTGCTGCTGGTCCTGGGCCGGGACGAGGCCGAATTGGCCCAGGCGGCGACCGCGCTGGTGCTGGGCACGCCGCTGTCCGGGCCGCTGGCGATGGTCGAGGGGCTGGACGCGGTGCAGCCGCGGGTGCCCTACGACGCGCCCAACTGGCTGCCAAGCAATCGCCCGGTGCGGATGTCGGAGCTGGTGCAGCGCCCGGGCGAGCTGAGCGTGCGTGGCTATCACCCGGACCTGATCCGGATTGGCCTGCAGCTGCCGCCGGATCTGTTTGTCTGGAAGACCCAGGGCATCCCGGTGGACCTGCGCTACCGGTACACGCTGCCCGAAGGCGTCGGGCGCTCGGCACTGAACATCAGCATCAACGATGCGTTTGTCAGCACGCTGCCGCTGGACGGCAAAGCCCGGCCGAGCAGCCTGGGCGGCCGGTTGGGCAACCTGCTGCAGCCGGTGGGGGAGATGCCGATCCGGCAAAAGCTGGTGTTGCCCACCGGCCCGTTTTCCGCCAACAGCCAGCTGCGCTTCCACTTCTTCTTCGACCGGCCGCAGGCGGACGAATGCAGGAGCACGTTCCCGGATGTGTCGGCGGCGATCGACGGCGATTCGACGATCGACCTGTCGGGCTTCCACCATTACATGGCGATGCCGGACCTGGCGGCGTTCGGCAACGCGGGCTTTCCGTTCACCCGCATGGCTGATCTGGCGGAAACCGCGCTGGTGCTTCCCGACAGGCCCACTTCCATCGACCTGGGCAACGCCCTGACGCTGCTGGGACGCATGGGCGCTTCGACCGGCTATCCGGCGTTGAACACCCGGATCATCAGCCCGGCCCAGGTCGGTCAGCACGCCGACCGTGACCTGCTGGTGCTGGGTTCGCCACGCAACCAGCCGCTGTATGCCGACTGGCGCGGACACCTGCCGCTGGGCGATGCCGGCCAGGGACAGCGCCTGCGCCTGACCGACTGGCTGGTGCGGCGCGTGCCGCAGTTCCTTTCGCC
>DXCY01000078.1 GCA_019115725.1 Candidatus Luteimonas excrementigallinarum | reverse complement strand
TCCTTGAACAGCAGGTGCGCCTCGTCGAACACGAACACCAGCTTCGGCTTGTCCAGGTCGCCCACCTCGGGCAGGGTCTCGAACAGTTCCGACAGCAGCCACAGGAGGAAGCTGGAATATAGCCGCGGCTTCATCAGCAGCTGGTCGGCGGCGAGGATGCCGATCACCCCACGGCCGTTGGGCGCCGTGCGCATCAGATCGGACAGTTCCAGCGCCGGTTCACCAAAGAACTGGTCGCCGCCGTCCTGTTCCAGGCGCAGCAGGGCGCGCTGGATCGCGCCGACCGACTGCGGGCTGACCAGGCCGTACTCGGCCGAGACCGCCTTGCGCTCTTCCAGCACCAGCGCCAGCAGGGCGCGCAGATCGGCCAGGTCCAGCAGCAGCAGGCCGCGGTCGTCGGCCAGTTTGAACACGATATCGAGCACGCCCGACTGGGTGTCGTTGAGCTCCAGGATCCGGCCGAGCAGGGTGGGGCCCATCTCGGTGACGGTGGTGCGTACCGGGTGGCCGAGCTTGCCGTACAGGTCCCAGAGGATGGTCGGGCTGCCTTCGACGGTGAAGCCGTCGATGCCCATGAGGTTGGCGCGCTTCTGCAGGCCTTCGTTCATGGTTCCCGGCACCGCCAGGCCGGCCACGTCGCCCTTCATGTCGGCCATGAACACGGGCACGCCGGCGCGCGAGAACGACTCGGCCAGCATCATCAGGGTGACGGTCTTGCCGGTGCCGGTGGCGCCGGCCACCAGGCCGTGGCGGTTGCCGTAGCGCGGCAGCAGGTGGACGTTGCCGCTGTCCGGCGTGGTGATGGAACGGCCAACGAGGATGGGATCGGGCTGCATGGGACTTCCTGGCATTCTCAACGCCGGGATTCTACCCAGACCGTGGGAAGTGGGGTTTGCGGATGGGCGGCGGCGACGGCTAACCTGCGCGTCCGCTTCGAGCCGACCTTGCCATGCCTCTGCCTGTCCGATCCGCCGCCCGACTGTCTGCCGTTGCCGTCCTCGGCCTGGCGCTGCTGTTTTCCCAGGATGCCGATGCCCAGTCGCGGCGTGACCGCGAGGCCGCCGAGGCGCTGAAGCAGCGCATGGAACAGGCTGAAACCCGCTATCGCGAGGCGCTGGTGCGGGCGCGCAACAGCGAGCCGGACGCGGTGGCTGCCAGTGACTCCGCGCTGGAGGACATGGAGGACGTGGTGGTGGAATGCGGCAAGCTGCGCGGCTGCGACCCGGCAGGCTTCGTCACCACCTTCAAGCGCCTGCTCAAGGCCGGGGCCGACGAGGCCGCAGCGGGGCCGGACGCGGATATCGACCCGTTCGATCCGGATCCGGACGGCATGCTGGCCGAAGGCGTGTCGGCCGATGTGCCCGAGGCCGCGCGGGCGGCGGCGCTGCTCAGCGATGGGCAGCGGTTCGTGGAGATGGTGCAGTTCAACCCGGCGGTGCAGGAGGGCATCCGCCGCTGGCTGACCGACATGCGCCACTCGCTGATCGTCAGCCATGAGAACTACCAGTACATGCGCCACCTGATGTGGCCGAATTTCGAGCGCGCCGGGCTGCCGGAGGCGCTGCTGTTCGGGATCCTGGCCAAGGAATCGACCGGCCGGGTGCATTCCACCTCGCGCGCCGGCGCGGCCGGGCCGTTGCAGTTCATGCCGGCCACCGGCCAGCGGTTCGGCCTGGGTGTCGATGCCACCGGCTTCGACACCCGCTACGACCCCTACGCCTCGGCCGAGGCCAGCGCGGCCTACCTCAACGAGCGCCTGGCCGAGCTCAACAACAGCATCGAACTGGCCCTGGCCGGCTACAACGGCGGCGAGGGCAGGGCGCGGCGGATCCACAACGAGAATGGCGGACGCAGCTTCTGGGATGAATCGGTGTACAGCCAGTTCCCGCCGGAGACCCGCGATTACGTGCCCATGGTGATCGCCGCGGCGTGGCTGTACCTGCATCCGCGCCGCTATGGGCTGGAGTTCCCCAGGATTGCAGCGCGTCCGGAACTGCTGCAGCTGGAGCGGGCCACCTCGATCTACGAACTGACCATCTGTCTGGGCAATGGCGGCACCCGCTACGGTTTCATGCGCATGCTGCGCAACCTCAACCCGCGCTATCGGGCCGATGACGTGATCCCGGCCGGCACCACCCTCAATGTCACCGCCGACGTGGCCCGTCTCTACGGTCGCTGGTGCACCCGCAGCGCCCGTGCCGACATCGCCCGTGAGCTGGTCAACAGCGACCCGGGCAGTGCGATCGTGCGCTCGGGCCCGGTGGCGCCTGCGGCAGCGCAGGCGTCCACCGATGCGCCCCGCGTCCATCGCGTGAGCCGCGGCGAAACCCTGGGCCGGATCGCCCAGCGCTACGGCTGCGGCCTGCAGGCGCTCGCGCGCGCCAACAACCTGCGGGGGCCGGTCTACCGGCTGCGCGTCGGCCAGCAGCTGACGCTGGAATCCTGCGGAAGTTAGCGGAAAGCCACGATGCTGGAGAGCCCGTGAGCATCTCCCCCGTCGCGGCTACTCCTTGTGTCCCCCAGGGTTGACGTTCAGGTTGCTGTATAGCTCGGTTCGCTCATCTGCACGGGCAGCGGTAAACGAGTCCACCAGGGTGGCATTGTCAAGATCGCCTTCGAGCGCGCGAACCTGATCCAGGAAGACGTCATTGATTACACCGGCCATCGCCTGGTCGGGGCGTTCGGTGGGGGTGGTGATGGCGTCATAGATCGCACCGGCGACCTCATTGACGATCATGCCCGAGCCTGGCACTTTGCTGACCGGTGTCTTGCCGATCAGGGCGCCTACCATGGACGCGAACTCCTGCTTCGAGGCTTCGTTGGCCAGAATCTGGTCAGAGTAGTTGTCCAATGCAAGTGCTGCGCCGACCGAGATGCTGGCGTTCAGTCGGCCGAACTGCCTGATCAACTCGGCTTGTTCGGCAGGGTCGGTGGTTTCAGCGGCAGCTGACATGAAGCGGTCTGCCTGGCCGCCAATCGCCGACTGGATGGCCGGCACCAGGTCGCGCTGACGATCCAGGACGATGGAGCTGGCGTCGGGGTTGAACACGGTCTGGCCCATGAACTGCGCAAGAACCTCGGTCTGGACTGTGCCACCGTTCGCGCCGGTGTAATAGTCGACCAGCTCCGTGCTGTTATTCACGAACAGGCTGCCGGCTGCCGCCAGTGCGCTGCTTTGCCATTGATCGGAGATGCTGTCGATCGGGAAGTCCTGATAGGACTCGGCATCATTGAAAGCGACAAGGGATTCGAACGCTTCCCTGCGCAGTTCCGTCGTATTGAGGTTGCGCGCCTGCAGATCCGGGCTGGACATGTATCCCAGGCTGGCGCCGGCACGGTCAAGTCCGTCGTTCCCGTTTCTTTCCCAGAGCGCATCGGACAATGCTTCGACGGTTCCGTTCGGGCCACTCCCGCCATGCTGCAAAGTGTCGAGCAGTCGCTGGGCGCCGTTCCCCGTCCCGTTCCTGTCGGCGATCTTCAGCAGGTCATCGGTATCGATGATGCCGTCCTCAAAAGCCTGTTGCAGGGCTTCTCCGATGATTTGCTGGTCGGCGGCCAGGGTCGGATCGTCTCCCCGCCAGGAGCGATCGATGTCATTGGCGTAGAAAAGCTCCAGGTCGTGGTCGTCGCCTTCCAGCAGCGTCTGGATAATGAGGTCGCGTTCCGCCTGATTCAGGAGCGGGTTGTCCAGCGCATTGGCAAGCGCGGACTGGTTCGAGATCTGGTCACCGGTACGGATCGTCCTCAGCGCCGTCTCGACTTGCCGGTGGTCAATGGTCTCGCTGACGGTATGCGGCGGGGCTGCGGGTGCGGCGGGGCTGAGCGTGGGGTTGACCATGGGGCTGGTTCCCGGTTCCTGGACGAGTGTGCTGGACACATTTGCACACTTGTCGGTTACCGGTAACCCGGGGTGACCCTAGTGTCGGATGCTCCGGTTCCGCGACGCTACCGGTCGGGCAGCGCTCAGCGGATGAGCTCTGCCAGGCGCTGGCCAAGCCGCACCGGGGCTTCGGGAGCGAGCTCCGGCGAGAGTCGGGCCACGCCCGGCGGCAGCAGGACGATGACGGTGGAGCCGTAGTTGAAGCGGGCCATTTCGGCGAAGCGCTCCAGCACGATGCCCCGGCCGTGGTAGTCCTTGCGGGTGATGCGCTTGCCGTAGGCGGGGATCTCCTCGCCGCTCCAGACGGTTTCCACGCCCGACACCAGCAGCGCGCCCACCATCACCACCGCCATCGGCCCGAAGTCGGTGTCGAAGTGGCAGACCAGCCGCTCGTTGCGGGCGAACAGGCGCGGCACGTGCCGCACGGCCGCCGGGCCGACGCTGAACAGGCGGCCGGGCACGTGCACGGTTTCGCGCAGGGTGCCGGTCCAGGGCATGTGCACGCGGTGGTAGTCGCGCGGTGACAGGTACACGGTGGCGAACACGCCGCCCTCGAACGGCCTGGCATCATCGGCGTCGCCCAGCAGCTCGGCCGCGGTGAACGACTGGCCCTTGGCCTGGAAGATCCGGCCGGCGTCGTCGGCATCGCCGATTGGTCCGCATTGGCTGATATGGCCGTCCGCCGGCATCAGCAGGGCGGAGGGATCCGGGTCGACAACGCGGGCGCCGGGTTTCAGCGCGCGGGTGAAGAAGGCATTGAAGCTCGGATAGGCGCGGGGGTCCGACTCGGCCGCTTCGCCCAGATCCACGTTGAAGCGCCGGGTCACGGTATCGATCAGCCAGCGGCTGGTGCGCGGACTCTGCGAATAGGCGAGGCGCCGGGCAAGCGAGGACAGCAGCCGGTGCGGCAGCACCCAGGTGAGCGCGGTAATCGGATCCATCGGATTTGTCTTGAAAGGCCTGGAGTCAGTTGCGCGCGGCTTCGGTGAGCATGCGCAGATCGGCGGCGATCGCCTCGGGATCCAGCGGACCCTGCAGCACGCCGGCCATGCGGGCCTGCGGGTCGAGCAGGGCCATCGCCGAGGAATGGTCGATGCTGTACTGGTCGGCCGGCAGTCCGTCCGGCGCCGGAACCTTCATGAACACCAGCGACAGGGAGCGGGTGAATTCCTCCAGCGCCGGAATGTCGGCCGTGGCGCCCAGGGTGTCGCCGTGGAAGGCCGAGATGTAGTCACCGATACGGTCCGGGCTGTCGCGCTCCGGATCGACCGAGACGAACAGGACGCGCGGACGCACGCCGTCGGGAATGTCTTCCCACTGGCGCTGCGCCTGCCCCAGCTGGGTCAGGGTCATCGGGCACACATCCGGGCAGAAGGTGAAGCCGATGAACACGATGGTCCAATGCCCGTGCAATTCCCCCGGCAGCAGCTGGGTGCCGTCCGACTGCTGCAGGGCGAAATCGGGCAGCTCGCGCGGCTGTGGGAACAGGCTGACGGCCCGCGTTTCCGGCTGCGTGCCCGTTGCGGCGGGGCCGGAAAGGATCTTCTGGGCGGCGAGCAGGCCCAGGCCGGCGGCGAGAGCGACAACGAGGACGATGAGCGTGGTGCGATTGAACATTGTTCATTCCACTTGGGCCGCGTCCATCATACCCGCGCGGCCGATATACTTCCCGGTTCCATTGCCGCCGCGGACCACGCTGCCATGACCGATGAACTCCGTACCATCATCGACCTGATCCGCTACGGCGCGAGCCGCTTCAATGCGGCCGGGCTGACGTTCGGACACAGCTACGACAACGCCCTGGACGAGGCCACCCAGCTCACCCTGCATGCCCTTCACCTGCCGCATGACCTGTCGCCGGTGTATGGCCAGTCGCGGGTGACCCTGGCCGAGAAGGAAGACGTGCTGGCGCTGTTCCTGCGCCGCATCGAGGAGCGCGTGCCCGCCGCCTACCTGACCGGGGAGGCCTGGTTCGCCGGGCTGTCGTTCAAGAGCGACGAGCGTGCCCTGGTGCCGCGTTCGCCGATCGCCGAACTCATCCTGGAAGGATTCGAGCCGTGGCTGGGCGGCCGCGATGTGCGCCGGGCGCTGGACCTGTGCACCGGCTCGGGCTGCATCGCCATCGCCATGGCCCACTACAACCCGGACTGGCACGTGGACGGGGTGGACCTGAGCCCGGAGGCGCTGTCGCTGGCGCATGAAAACGTGGCCCGCCAGAACGTCGAGAACCTCCGCCTGCTGGAATCGGACCTGTTCGAAGGCCTGCACGGCGAACGCTACGACCTGATTGTTACCAACCCTCCCTACGTCACCAACGAAGAGACCGATGCGCTGCCGCCCGAATACGTGCACGAGCCCGAGATGGGCCTGCGCGCCGGCGACGACGGCCTCGATCTGGTGCTGAAGATCCTGCGTGACGCCCCGCTGCACCTGAGCGAAGACGGCATGCTGGTATGCGAAGTCGGCGATTCCGAGCGCGCCCTGGCGGCCCTGCTGCCGGAGCTGCCGTTGGCCTGGGTTGATTTCAAGGTCGGGCAGATGGGCGTGTTCGTGGTCGAACGCCGCGACCTGGTCCATCACAACGCCCGCATCGCCGAACTGGCCGCCGCGCGTGAGACCGGCGCAGCGGCGGCTTCCGCAGACGCCGGCGCCCACCTGTTCTGAGCCCGTGTCCAACACTTTCGGCCAGCTGCTACGGGTAACCACCTTCGGCGAATCGCATGGGCCGGCGATCGGCTGCGTGATCGATGGCTGTCCGCCGGGCATCGCCGTGGCGGCAGAGGATTTCAGCGCCGATCTCGCCCGACGCGCCACCGGGCGCAGCCGGCATACCTCGGCCCGGCGCGAGGATGACGCGGTGGAGATCCTGTCCGGTGTCTACGACGGCCGGACCACCGGTACGCCGCTGGCGCTGCTGATCCGCAACACCGATGCGCGCAGCAGGGATTACGACCGCATCGCAGCGCAGTTCCGGCCGGGACACGCGGACTACGCCTATTGGCACAAGTACGGCATCCGCGATCCGCGCGGTGGCGGGCGCTCATCCG
>DXCY01000077.1 GCA_019115725.1 Candidatus Luteimonas excrementigallinarum | reverse complement strand
GGCCCCGCCGTCAATTTCGACCGGCGGCGACAGCCGCTACGGCAACATGCCGGCATTCGCGACCCAGTACGATCTCTACGGGCGCTCGCTGTTCGTCCGCTACAACCGCAAGTTCTGATCCTTTCCGGATCGGAAGCAACACGGAGGCGGCGCTCAGGCGCCGCCTCTTTTTTGTACGCTATCAGTGGCCCACCCATCAGGAAACCAACATGCGCAAGGCGTTCCTTACCGCTGTCTCCATGATTCCACTACTCCTGCTGGCTTCACTCGCCAGTGCATCAGATCCCCTCGGCCGCTGGAAAACCATCGACGACGAGACCGGCCAGGCCAAGTCGATCGTGGAGATCAGCCGCGCCAGCGACGGCACCCTGTCGGGCACGGTGGTGGAGATCCTGCAGTCCGACAAGGGCCCCAACCCGGTCTGCAATGAGTGCTCCGGCGCGCGCAAGGACCAGCCCATCCAGGGCATGACCATCCTCTGGGGCATGAGCCCCAAGGGCGATGAGTGGTCCGGTGGCACCATCCTGGATCCGGCCAAGGGCCGCACCTACCGTTCCAAGATGCAGATGCACGGCGAGGACCGCCTGGGCGTCTCCGGTTGCGTGGCCTTTATCTGCCGCGAGCAGGTATGGCAGCGCGAATAGACCGCCTTTTCCAGCGGTGACCCCAGCGGCCCGGCTCCTGCCGGGCCGCTTCTTTTCCGGACTCCGGCAGCGGCCGGGCATCGCACGGCCCGCATGCGATAATCCCCTCCCCTTCAAATACCTGCCGCCATGTCCCGCACTGCGATCGTCACTACTGCCCTGCCCTACGCCAACGGCCCGCTGCACCTGGGCCACCTGGTCGGCTATATCCAGGCCGACATCTGGGTGCGGGCACAGCGAATGGCCGGGACGACGGTGCACTTCGTCTGCGCCGATGACACCCACGGCACGCCGATCATGCTGGCGGCGGAAAAGGCCGGAACCACCCCGGAGGCGTTCATCGCCGGAATCCAGGCCGGGCACGAGCGCGACTTCGCCGATTTCGGCGTGGCCTTCGATCATTACGACTCGACGCACTCGCCGCGCCATCGCGCGGTGACCGAGGCGATCTATGCGCGCCTGGACGCCAACGGCCATATCAGCCGGCGTTCGGTGCAGCAGTTCTACGATCCGGCCAAGGGCATGTTCCTGCCCGACCGCTACGTGAAGGGCACCTGCCCGCGCTGCAACACGCCCGACCAGTACGGCGACAACTGCGAGCACTGCGGCGCCACCTACGCCTCCACCGAGCTCAAGGAGCCGCGCTCGGTGCTCTCAGGCGCCGCGCCGGAGCTGCGCGAGTCGGAGCACTTCTTCTTCGAGCTGGGGCATTTCGAGACGTTCCTGCGCGACTGGCTGAAGGGCGATGTGGCCGTGCCCGGGGTCAAGGCCAAGCTGCAGGAATGGCTGGAGGGCGAAGGCGGCCTGCGTGCCTGGGATATCTCCCGCGATGCACCGTACTTCGGCTTCGAGATCCCCGGTCATCCCGGCAAGTTCTTCTACGTGTGGCTGGACGCGCCGATCGGCTACCTGTCCAGCCTTCAGGCCCTGAGCGAACGCGAGGGCCTGGATTTCGACAGCTTCCTGGTGCCCGACAGCCACGCCGAGCTGCACCACTTCATCGGCAAGGACATCGTGAACTTCCACGGCCTGTTCTGGCCGGCGGTGCTGCACGGGGCCGGCAAGCGGGTGCCCAACCGCCTGCACGTGAACGGCTACCTGACCGTGGACGGGGCCAAGATGTCCAAATCGCGCGGCACCTTCGTGATGGCCCGCACCTACCTGGACAGCGGCCTGCACCCGGAGGCGCTGCGCTACTACTACGCGGCCAAATCATCCGGCGGCGTCGACGATCTGGACCTGAACCTGTCGGACTTCGTCAGCCGGGTCAATTCCGATCTGGTGGGCAAGTTCGCCAACCTCGCCAGCCGCTGCGCGGGTTTCATCAGCAAGCGTTTCGAGGGTCGCCTGGCGGCCAAGCTGCCGGAGCCGGAGATGTATGCCCGCTTCGTCGAGGCCCTCGGCCCGATCCGCGAGGCCTATGCCCGCAACGAGGTCGGCAACGTCCTGCGCCGCACCATGGCCCTGGCCGATGAAGCCAACCGCTATATCGACGACCACAAGCCGTGGGTGATCGCCAAGCAGGAAGGCGCCGATGCGCAGCTGCAGGCCGTCTGCACACAGGGACTGAACCTGTTCCGCGTGCTGGCCGGCGCCCTGCGTCCGGTACTGCCGGGCGTCACGGCCGAGGCCGAGGCCTTCCTCAACGCACCGGTCGCCACCTGGGCCGAGCTGGACGCGCCGCTGCTGGATCACGAAGTCTCCCGCTACGTTCCCCTGTTCACCCGTCTTGACCCCAAGCACATCCAGGCCATGATCGATTCCAGCAAGGACACCCTCGCTCCCGCAGCCGCCGAGGCAGGCAATACCGCCGCGCCGAAGAAGCAGGCCGCGGCCGCCGCCCCCGCTCCCACTGCAACGGGCGATGTGATCGGCATCGATGATTTCGCCAAACTGGACCTTCGCATCGGCAAGGTGCTGGCATGCGAGCTGGTGGAAGGGTCCGACAAGCTGCTGCGCTTTGAACTGGACGCCGGCGAGCTGGGCAAGCGCCAGATCTTTTCCGGCATCCGTGCCAGCTACGGCGAGCCGGCGCAGCTGGTGGGCCGCAGCGTGGTGTTCGTGGCCAACCTGGCGCCGCGCAAGATGCGCTTTGGCATCAGCGAGGGCATGATCCTGTCCGCCGGCTTCGACGGCGGCCAGCTCGCCCTGCTGCACGCCGACGAAGGCGCGCAGCCCGGCATGCCGGTCCGGTGAACCCGCCGGGCCTGGTCGAGCGCATCGACCGGATCCTGCCGCAGACCCAGTGCCGCCAGTGCGGCTTCGATGGCTGCCGCCCTTACGCGGAGGCGCTGGCCCGGGGCGAGGTGGATATCGACCGCTGCCCGCCCGGCGGAGACGCCGGAGCCCGCGCCCTGGCCCACCTGCTCGAGGTGCCGGCCAGACCCTACGACCGCACCCGCGGCAGCCACAAGCCGCCGCAGGTAGCACTGGTGATCGAGGCGGACTGCATCGGCTGCACCAAGTGCATCCTGGCCTGCCCGGTGGACGCCATCGTGGGCGCGAGCAAACACATGCATGCGGTGATCGAACCGCTGTGCACCGGCTGCGAACTGTGCGTGCCCGCCTGCCCGGTGGATTGCATCGTGATGGTGCCGGCGGAGGTTCTATCCACGTCGGGGCCTTAGCCCCGACTGGCAGGTCATGTGGCCCCGCGCGGGCAATCGTGTGACCGTGCGGGGCCTGTTGCCGCAGGTCGGCCCAACGCGGCCGACCCGGCTGACGCCTGCGCGTTACTCGGCGCAGGCGCTGCAGATGCGCTCGATGTCGTAGCCCTTCGCGCCCAGCT
>DXCY01000076.1 GCA_019115725.1 Candidatus Luteimonas excrementigallinarum | reverse complement strand
GCTACTTCGAGAGCAAGAGCGCGATCATTCTGGCGATCGTCGAGGAGCAGCTGGTGCTGCTGCGCGAGGAGATCCGGCTCAACGACCAGCCCGACCTGCCGCAGCTGATGGCCGACAACTACGGCCGCTCCTGCGCCGAGGATCAGCGCGGCATGAATTCCGTGCTGCTGCTGGAGATCTCCGCCGAGGCCAGCCGCGATCCGCAGGTTGCAGCCGCGCTGGACGATTACGACGCGGCATTGCGCGAGGCGCTGTGCGAGTGGTTCGTGCGCAGCAAGGCCGAAGGCGGGCATGGCATGTCCGAGGCGGCGGCCCCGCGTCGCGCGCTGATGCTCCAGTGCCTGTTCGAGGGCCTGAAACTGCGCGAGACCCGCGAGCCCAACCTTGACCGCACCCTGCTCCTTGAAGCCCTGCAGGAAGTGGTTCCGCTGATCCTCAAGCCCTGACCGCCCGGCCGCGCGCCATGGGTGCGGGCGGCGATAATGGAGCGGTGCGCAAGATCCTGCATATCGACATGGATGCCTTCTACGCATCCGTTGAACAGCGTGACGATCCGTCGCTGCGCGGGCGGCCGGTGGTGGTGGCCTGGCGCGGGGCGCGCTCGGTGGTGTGCGCGGCGTCCTATGAAGCCCGGGTGTTTGGCGTGCGCTCGGCGATGCCGGCCATGCGCGCCGAGCGGCTGTGCCCGCAGGCGGTGTTCGTGCCGCCCGATTTCACCCGTTACAAGGCGGTCTCGCGCCAGGTGCGGGACATCTTCCATCGCCATACCCATCTGGTGGAGCCGCTGTCGCTGGACGAGGCCTACCTGGATGTGACCGCGCCGGCGATTCCTTCGCCTTCGGCCACGGCGACGGCGCAGGCGATCCGCGCCCAGATCCGGGAAGAGACCGGCTTGACGGCTTCAGCCGGCGCGGCGCCGAACAAGTTCCTGGCCAAGATCGCCTCCGACTGGAACAAGCCCGATGGGCTGTTCGTGGTGGCGCCGGGGCGGATCGAGGCGTTCCTGACCCCGCTGCCGGTGGCGCGGATCCCGGGTGTGGGCAAGGTGATGCAGGGCAGGCTGGCGGAGCTGGGCGTGGACACCGTAGGCCAGCTGCGGGAGGTGCCGCGGCAGACCTTGCACGAGCGTTTCGGCGCCTTCGGCCTGCGGCTGTATGAGCGCGCCCGCGGGATTGATGAGCGCCCGGTGCAGCCCCACCAGCCGGTGCAGTCGATCTCCTCGGAAGACACGTTCGCCCAGGACCTGCTGCTGGACGAGCTGGAGCCAGCGATCCGGGCGCTGGCGGAAAAGACCTGGGCCGCGACCCGCAAGACCGAGCGCGTTGGCCGCACCGTGGTGCTCAAGCTCAAGACCGACCGGTTCCGGACCATCACCCGCAGCCATACCCCGGACGTGCCGCCGGCCTCGGTGGCCGAGCTCACGGCAATTGCGCTGGCCCTGCGCGCCCGCGTGGACCTGCCTGTGGGCACCCGCTACCGCCTGGCCGGCGTTGGCCTGGCCGGCTTCCGCGACCGTGACGAGATTCCCTCCCAGGCGCCGCTTTTCGCCTGATCCTGTCGCCCCGCTGTGTTGTCTTGACGCGATGCCATGATCCACGCGCCTTCGCGCGCGCGGCGGCCTCCTACAATGGGGGCACTTATTCCCTGGAGCTTGCCGTGTCCTATCCGTTTCCCGCCGTCCTGTTCGACCTGGATGGTACCCTGGTCGACAGCGCGTCCGATATTTCCGCCGCCGTGAACCGCATGCTGGCCGAAGAAGGGCTGGCAGAGGTGGAAGAGTCGCTGGTGCGCAGCTGGATCGGGGATGGCAGCGGCATGCTGCTGGAAACCGCGCTGCAGCACGTGGGCAGCCCGCGCACGGCCGAAGAACTGCTGCCGCGCTTCATGAAACACTACGGTGATTGCCTGCTGCTCAGTCCGCAGCTGTATCCCGGCGTGCGGGAAACGCTGGATGTGCTGGGCGAAAAGGGCGTCACCATGGCGGTGTGCACCAACAAGCCCGAGCCCTTCGTGACCCCGCTGCTTGAGGCGCTGGAAATCGACAGCGCGTTTTCCGGCGTGGTTGGCGCCGGTACCCTGCCCGAGCGCAAGCCGCATCCGCAGCCGCTGCTGCATCTGGCCGAGCAGTTCCAGCTGGAGCCGGCGCGTTGCCTGATGGTGGGTGACTCGCCCACCGACTTCCACGCAGCCCGTGCCGCCGGAATGCCGGTGGTGCTGGTCAGTTATGGCTATCCGCGCGGCTTCGATCTGCATGGCGCCGGTGCGCTGGCGGTGATCGACCGGTTCGACGAGCTGCTCCACTTGCCCGCGTCGGCCGCGTAGGCCCGACCTGCGACAACATCCCGTGCCGTAGGTCGGGGCTACGCCCCCGACGCCGCGCGCCGGTCAGGGCGCCGGGCTGTAGCGCAGTGTCAGGCCGTACTCGCGGCCGGGCTGGTTGTACCAGGCCACCGTTTCGTAGTCGCGGTCGAACACGTTGCTGGCGCGTGCCTGCAGGCTCCAGTCCGCATTGATCGCATATTCCAGCCGCAGGTCGGTGGTGGAATAGCCGCCCAGGCGCACGGTGTTGGCAGCATCGTCATAACGGTTGCCGGCGCCCTGCACGGTGATCCCCGCGCGGAGCGGACCGAAGGCGCGGTCCAGATCAATGCGGCCGGTGGTGCGTGCGCGGCGCGCGAGCAGGTTGTCGTGGTTGAACCCGCTGCTGCGGTCACGCGGGTCGACGTGGCTGAGCTGGGTGGACAGGTCGAAGCCGGCGAACGAGGTGCCGAAGGTCAGTTCGGCGCCGCGGATCCGGGCCTCGTCGATGTTCTCGCCCACGCCCTGTTGGTAAGTCGGCGGTGCATAGGTGAACACGATCAGGTTGTCGATTCGGCTCTCGTAGACGTTGAACGACCAGTTCAAGCGTTCGGTGGCCTGCGATACGCCCAGGTTCAGGCTGGTCGACTCCTCCGGCTGCAGCCACGGGCTTTCCGAGCCCGGGTAATACAGGTCGTTGAAGGTTGGGGCCTTGAAGCCGGTGCCCAGGGTCGCGTTGAAGCGCAGGCCGTTGTCGAACGCCAGGCCCCAGCTGAGGCTGCCGGTGGTATGGCTGCCGAACTGCTCATTATCGTCGTAACGCACGCTGGCCTGCCAGCGCTGGCGGCCGAGGTTGCCGTCGTAGCCGAGGAACAGCCCGGTGTTGTCGCGCTCGTCGACCGTGTATCCGGTGGTGCCATCGACGCGGTCGTTGCTGTAGTCCACCCCGATGCTGAGCAGGTGCGCCTGCGCCAGCTGCACATCGGCCTGCACAGATGCGCTGTCGCGGCGGGTGTCGAACGTGCTCATGAAAGTGTTTTCGTGGTAGTCGTCGGACTTGTCCGTGCTGCGACCCACGGCCGCGGTCAGGCCGAAGCTGCCCCCTTCCGGGGCATAGCGCATCTGCGCGCCCGCCACCTGCTGCTGGACCTTGGAACGGTTGGTCCAGGAGCCGTCGTATTCGTTCTCGCCGCTGGCGTTGAGGAAGTTGCCCTCCACCGTCAGGGTATCGGTGATGTGCAGGCCGGCGCGCATGGTCACCGAGGCGTTGCGGTAGCCATCCTCGTCGGGCTCGTCGGTGAAGCAGCCGGTGAACAGCGTGCCCGAGCCGCGGCAGGCGTCGATGCCGTCGGTGCTCTGGTAGCCGCCGTGGGCGCCGATCCAGCCGCGCTCGCCGCGGTAGTTGAAACCGGCGCTGATGTCGCGGCTGTTGTTGCTGCCCGCGCCCATCGACAGGTGGGGCGCAAAGCCTTCGGCGCTGCCGCCGCGAGTGAAGATGTGGATCACGCCCCCGATCGCTTCGGAGCCGTACAGGCTCGAGCGTGGGCCGCGCACGATCTCGATGCGCTCGATCTGTGCGACCGGGAAATCCTGGAACGCAGCCATGCCCGAGGTGGCCGAACCGACCTTGACGCCGTCGATCAGCACCAGCACGTGGTCGGACGCCGTGCCGCGCAGGAACACGCTGCTCAGCTTGCCGCGGCCGCCCTGGTTGCTGATATCCACGCCGGCGCGCCCGCGCAGCAATTCGATCAGGTCGCGCGCCTGGCTGCGTTCGATCTCATCGCGGCCGATGACCTGTGCCGGCACCAGGCTGTCGGCCAGCAGCACTTCGGTGCGGGTGCCGGTGACGATCACCTCGTCCAGGTCGGTCGCCTGGATGAAGCCGGCGGCCATTGCGGCGGGAGACAGGGCAAGGGCCACTGCAAGGGAAAGGATCTGGTACTGCGGTTTCATCGGAATCTCCATGCATCGCGCACGCCCGCGCGACCGGGTCGGTAAGGGGCTGCATGCATGGGGAGCGACGGTAGGGTGACGTGCGGTGCACGGCGCGCTGCCGCCGCAATGCCCTCCGCATCGCAACCAGTCGTCCTTCTGGCCGGTCTCCGGGCTCGCGGGCGGGGCGGCTGTGGCCGCTCCAGCCCCGGCGCCTTCCCGTGCGATGCACAGTGGCGGTTTGCCGGGGGGGTTCCACGCTTACCGTTGCGGGGGCAGCGCCGGAATGCTTCGCCGGCCGTGGCGGCGGGCGGAAGGTCACCGGCTTCCCGTTTCAACCGTTGGGGGAATCCCCGCGGGTCACCAGAAAGTGGGCGCAGTTTAAGGCATTGCCGGGGCCTGCGCCAAAGCACGCGGTGCGGCTGGGCGGGGTACGCCGGTAGAATGCGTCCTCTTTGCTAGGAGAACGGGACCTGATGAGTGGGCCATGGTGGACTGGAGCCTGCCAAGCGCCGTCGGCGACGCACGCGGCCCGCGCCGTTGCGCGCCAGCAGCGGCTGACCAAGCCCCCCGGGGCGCTTGGCCGGATGGAGACCTTGGCCGTTGAACTCGCCGCCCTGCAGGCCAGCGATCGTCCCCGCGCCGCGCGCGTGCCGGTGCTGCTGTTCGCCGGCGACCACGGTGTGGTGGCACAGGGCGTGTCGGCGTTCCCGGCGCAGGTCACGGTGCAGATGCTGGCAAACTTCGCCGCCGGCGGCGCGGCGATCGCGGTGCTGGCGCGCGAGCTCGGCCTGCCGCTGCACCTGCGCGACGTCGGGACCCTGGCCGAAGGTGCGGTGGCCGGTGCTGTCGTTGACAAGCCCTGCCGCGGCACCCGCGATCTGAGCGTGGAGGCCGCGATGTCCGGTGCCGAAGTCGCCCACGCACTGGACGCCGGTCGCCGCGCCGTGGATGAGGCCGGCGAAGGCGCCGACCTGATGCTGCTGGGCGAGATGGGGATCGGCAACACCACCGCCGCCAGTGCGCTGGCCTGCGCCCTGGCCGGGCTGCCGGTTGAAGGCCTGGTCGGCGCCGGCACCGGCCTGGACGATGCCCGCATCGCGCTCAAGCAGGCGGTGGTGGAGCGCGCGCTGGCGCTGCACGGCGTCGCGATCACCGCCGCGCCACAGC
>DXCY01000075.1 GCA_019115725.1 Candidatus Luteimonas excrementigallinarum | reverse complement strand
GTTCCTGGCCTCACGCGAGGCGAAGTTCATCACCGGGCAGACGATCGTGGTCGACGGCGGCCAGATCCTGCCCGAGTCGCCGGAGGCGCTGCTCTAGGCGCCGGGCGCGGCACGCGCCTGGAACTCCCTGGCAGCGGGCCCGTCGATGCCCGGCTACCGGACGCGCCGGCCGTCCTGATCGATGACGACTTCGCCGTCCTCCTTCGCGAACGGACGGGTAACCGCCGGCAATATGTCGAGCACGACTTCGGAAGGCCGGCACAGGCGGGTGCCCAGCGGCGTGGTGACGAACGGCCGGTTGATCAGGACGGGATCGGCCATCATGGCGTCGAGCAGCTGGTCGTCCGACAGGGACGGATCATCCAGACCCAGCTCGGCATACGGGGTGCCCTTCTGCCTCAGGGCCTCCCTTGTGCCCAGGCCCGCGGCCGCGATCAGCTCGATCAGCCGCTCCCGTGACGGCGGCTGCCGCAGGTACTCGATGACCGTGGGCTCGATGCCGGCGTGGCGGATCAGGGCCAGGGTGTTGCGCGAAGTACCGCAGGCCGGATTGTGATAGATGGTCGCGTTCATTGGCGGGTCCTCACTGGCAGGTGGATGCGACCTGGGCAGCGCTCGCGGCTGCGGAGGCTTCCGCCAGCGCCGCAGCGGCCATGTCGCCCTTGCGCTCGCTGTAGCGGCTGGTGAGATAGTCGCTGCGGTCGCGCACCAGCAGGGTGAACTTCACCAGCTCCTCCATCACGTCGACCACGCGGTCGTAAAGGGGCGATGGCTTCATGCGGCCGTGGTCGTCGAACTCCTGCCAGGCCTTGGGCACCGATGACTGGTTGGGGATGGCCACCATGCGCATCCAGCGCCCGAGCACGCGCAGGGCGTTGACCACGTTGAACGACTGCGACCCACCGGATACCTGCATCACCGCCAGGGTGCGGCCCTGGGTCGGCCGCACGCCGCCTTCCTCCAGCGGCAGCCAGTCGATCTGATTCTTGAACACTGCGGTGAGCGTGCCGTGGCGCTCCGGGCTGACCCACACGTGGCCTTCGGACCACTGCGACAGGGCGCGTAGCTCCTGCACCCTGGGATGGTCGGGCTCGACGCTGCCCTGGATCGGCAGGTCGTGCGGATCGAAGACCCGGGTGTCTGCGCCGAAATGGCGCAACAGGCGCTCGGCTTCCAGCGCCAGCTTGCGGCTGTAGGACTCCGGCCGCAGCGATCCGTACAGGATCAGGATCCGCGGCGGGTGCCCGGAGCCGTCCACCGCCAGGCGCCCCAGGCTGGGAACGTCCATCGCCAGCGGCGACAGGTTGGGCAGATCGGGAAGAGTCATCGTTGTCTCGCCGGGTTCAATTCGAGTATTCTAGAAAAATGGAACTGAAGAACGCAACCACGGCGTTGTCTGCCCTGGGACACCCCACGCGGCTGTCCGTCTTCCGGCTGCTCGTGGAGGCTGGCCCCGACGGGCGCATGCCCGGCGATATCGCCGAGGTACTGTCGCTGCCGGGCGCGACCCTGTCGTTTCATCTCAAGGAGCTGACCGCGGCGGGACTGATCCAGGGCGAGGCCCATGGTCGACACATCTGCTACCGCGCTGACTTCGAGGCGATGAACGGCCTTGTCGAGTTCCTGACGCGCAACTGCTGTGGGGGCGACCAGAGCCGCTGTCTCCCAACGGCCCGCCCGGGCACGCCGAAGACGGACAGGGCCTGAGCATGCTGCTTGCGCTGGGGATCTTCATCGCCACCATCGTCCTGGTCATCTGGCAGCCGCGCGGGCTCGGCGTTGGCTGGAGCGCGGCGCTGGGCGCGGCCATGGCGCTGCTGACCGGGGTGGTGGGGGTTTCAGACATCCCGGTCGTCTGGGGCATTGTCTGGAACGCCACCTTCACCTTCGTGGCGGTGATCATCATCAGCCTGGTGCTGGACGAAGCCGGCTTCTTCGAATGGGCCGCGCTGCACGTCGCACGCTGGGGCAGGGGCAGCGGGCGCAGGCTGTTCGTTTTCCTGGTGCTGCTGGGCGCAGCCGTGGCGGCGCTGTTCGCCAACGATGGCGCGGCGCTGATCCTGACCCCGATCGTCATCGCCATGCTGCTGGCGCTCCGGTTCAGCCCTGCCGCCACGCTCGCGTTCGTGATGGCCGCCGGCTTCATCGCCGACACCGCCAGCCTGCCGCTGGTGGTCTCGAACCTGGTCAATATCGTCTCGGCGGACTATTTCGGCATCGGCTTTGCCGAGTACGCCTCGGTCATGGTGCCGGTGAACCTGGTCTCGGTCGGCGCCACCCTGGTCATGCTGATGTGGTTCTTCCGCCGCGACATCCCGGCCGGCTATGACGTGACCCAGCTCAAGGACCCCCGATCGGCGATCGTGGATCGCACCACGTTCAATGCGGGCTGGGGCGTGCTGGCGCTGCTGCTGGTGGGGTTCTTCGGGCTGGAACGCGTTGGCGTGCCGATCAGCGTGGTGGCCGGGGCCGGGGCGCTGGTGCTGCTGGGGGTTGCAGCCAATGGGCACGTGATCCCGACCCGCAGGGTGGTGCGGGAGGCGCCCTGGCAGATCGTGGTGTTCTCGCTGGGCATGTACCTGGTGGTGTACGGCCTGCGCAACCAGGGGCTGACCGACCACCTGGCCGCGCTGCTCGACGGGTTCGCCGGCCACGGCCTGTGGGGCGCGGCCTTCGGGACCGGCCTGCTGACCGCGTTCCTGTCTTCGGTGATGAACAACATGCCCACGGTGCTGGTGGGCGCCCTGTCCATCGATGCCAGCCAGGCCGAAGGACCCGTGCGCGAGGCGATGATCTACGCCAACGTCATCGGCAGCGACCTGGGCCCGAAATTCACCCCGATCGGCAGCCTGGCCACGCTGCTGTGGCTGCACGTGCTGGCACGCAAGGGCATGAGGATCACGTGGGGCTATTACTTCCGGGTGGGCGTCGTGCTGACGCTGCCGGTGCTGCTGGTCACCCTGGCGGCCCTGGTGATCCGGCTGGGACTGGCGTGATGGGGCTGGCCGCGCCGGTGCGCCGGCGCCCGTATAATTCTGAACTTGCCGGTACAGGATCGCGCATTGCATTCAGCCTGCATCTGCGATCCTGTCCCGTCGCCCGCCCCCATTCGCGCCCCCGCCGATGCCCGAATCCAATGACATCGCCGTCCGCCTGTCCGGCGTCCGCCTTGACCGCGGGCCGCGCACGATCCTGTCCGGCATCGACCTGGAAGTCCCGCGCGGCAGCGTAACCGCGGTGCTGGGCCCTTCGGGCTGCGGCAAATCGACCCTGCTCTCGGCCATCACCGGTGAGCTGCCGATTTCCGCGGGCCGCATCGAGGTGTTGGGCCAGGAAGTGCCGCGCAGGCAGCGGGCGCTGCTGGAGCTGCGCAAGGGCATCGGCATGCTGCTGCAGAACAACGGCCTGCTCACCGACCTGACCGCGGCCGAGAACATCGCCCTGCCGCTGCAGACCCACACGAAGCTGGCCGGCCCGGTGCTGGAGCGGCTGGTGGAGATGAAGCTGCATGCGGTGGGCCTGCGCACGGCCGGGCCGCTGTATCCGCGCGAGCTGTCGGGTGGCATGGCCCGGCGCGTGGCCCTGGCCCGCGCGCTGGCGCTGGATCCGCCGCTGATGCTCTACGACGAGCCGCTGACCGGACTGGATCCGATCGCGATCGGCGTGATCATCGGCCTGATCGCCCGCCTCAACCGCACCCTGGGCCTGACCAGCATCGTGGTGACCCACCACGTGCGCGAGAGCCTGGCGATCGCCGACCGCGCGGTGGTGCTGGCCAACGGCCGGGTGGTGTTCAACGGCACCCCGGAGGCGCTGCACGCCAGCACCGATCCGCTGGTGCGCCAGTTCCTGGAGGGCCGTCCCGATGGCCCCATCGCCTTCGATACCGCGTCGCGGGAAAGGGCCGCCTGATGCCATTCGCACAAGCCA
>DXCY01000074.1 GCA_019115725.1 Candidatus Luteimonas excrementigallinarum | reverse complement strand
CACGCCGGCCTGGTCCAGGCGGCGCCCCTGCGGGCTGAGATAGACCAGCGTGGCCGGCTCCGGATCCGCCGCACGGGCTGCAGCGATCGCAGCACGCAGAGGATCGATCAGCATCACCATGCCGGGCCCGCCGCCGAACGGACGGTCGTCCACGCGGCGATAGTTGCCTTCGGCGTAATCCCGCGGGTTCCAGCCGTGCAGCGTCAGCAGCGATCGTTCCACCGCCCGCCCGGTCACACCAAAGCCGGCGCAGGCCTGGATGAAATCGGGGAAAAGGCTGATGACGTCGATCCGCATGGCTCAGAAATCCGGATCCCAGTCGACCACCATACGGCCGGCGTCGATATCGATCGTGCGGATGAAATCGGGGCGGACGAACGGGATCATGCGCTCGCGCCCATCGGCGCCGTCACGCACCACCACCACGTCGTTGGCACCGGTGGAAAACAGGTGGGAGACCATGCCAAGGGCCACGCCCTCGACGGTTTCCACCGCCAGCCCTTCCAGGTCCACCCAGTAGAACTCGCCCTCGGAAGGCGGCGGCAGCGCCGAACGCGGCACGTACACTTCGGTGCCGCGCAATGCCTCCGCGCTGTCGCGGTCCTCGATCCCGGGGAAGCGGACCACCAGTCCCTTCGCGGTGTCGCGGCCGCGCACCCCGTCCAGCTCGCGCTCGCCGCCCTGCGCATCGCGCAGGATCCACGGCTGGTAGCGCAGCACCTGCGCCTTCGGCTCGGTATGGGACTCCAGCTTGAGTTCCCCACGCACGCCAAAAGCGCCGACCACCCTGCCCAGCAGGATTCGACGTTCGGAGTCAGTCATATGCGGAACGGCCGCGCACTGGGCGCGGCCGGGAGAATCAGGCCGCGGCCTGTTCGGTCTGCGAAGCCTTCTTCGCTTCCTTGAACAGCGCGCGCACCTTGTCGCTCATCTGCGCACCCTGGCCAACCCAGTGCTCGACGCGTGCGGTGTCCAGCACCACGCGCTGCTCGGCGCCGGCGGCGACGGGGTTGTAGTAGCCCACGCGCTCGATGTTGCGGCCGTTACGCGCGCTGCGCGAATCGGTGACGATGATGTGGTAGAACGGACGCTTCTTGGCGCCGCCACGGGTCAGTCGGATCTTGACCATTTCGGGAGTTTTCCTGTGTTGCCCAGTCGCCAGGACGGCGAGGTAAGCGGGCAATTGTAATCCATCGCAGCGGCGACGGGAACACCCCCTGCCTGCCGGATCAGGATTGCCGGATCACAACCGCGCGCCAGCTCATACGCGGGTCCAGGCGCAGGCGGAAAGAATCCCGTCCAGCCGCTGCTGCCACTCCGGCCCCGGCTCCCAGCGCAGCGCATCCACGCTCTGCAGCATCCAGACCCCGCGGCTGTTGCAGGCAAACGCGCCCTGGAAGCGCACCAGCTCATCCAGCGTTACCGGCCGGCACTGCTGTGCGACGCCCGCCCTGTTCAGCCCGGCCTGCAACAGGCGCTCCGTGACTCCGCGCAGCGCCCGCCCCTGCGGCCAGACAATGCCGTCGCCCTCCAGAAAGCCCACATTCCAGGTACTTCCTTCGAGCACCTGCCCGGATCCGTCAACGAACAGCGCATCGTCATAGCCCGCGCCCAGGGCCAGGCGGCGGTGATGGAACAGGTCGAAGGTGCCGGCGTGCTTGATATGGGGCGCAACGCGCTCGTGATGGAACGCGCGCACCCGCACCGGATCCCGCGGAGGCTCCAGCGGCGCCGAGATGGCCACCAGCATTTCCGGCTGTCCCGCCGCGCCGCCACTTGCCCACGACATCGAGCCCGGAACAGTCACGCTGGCGCGCAGCGTGCAGTCCGCCCGGCCATCCGCGTCCAAGGCGGCACGGAGCTGGTCGCGGAATGCTTCCGGCGCCATGGCCAGTGCAAACAGCTCCCGGGTCGCTTCGCAGAGCCGCTGCAGGTGCATGTCCAGGCCCTGCACCGCGTGCCCACGGACCTGGAGCGTGGTGAAGTGCCCGTCGTTGACCAGGGCCGGACCAGCCAGGTCCTCGACCGTGGCGGGCCGGCCGCCGATGAAGATCCGCGGGCCGCGCATCAGCGGAACGGCATGCCCCCGCGCCCGCCCATCATGCCCTGCAGGCCGCGCATCATGCCCTTCATCCCGCCACGGGCCATCTTGCCCATCATCTTTTCCATCTGCTGATACTGCTTCATCAGCTTGTTGACCTCGGCGGGCGTGACCCCGGCGCCGGCGGCGATGCGCTTGCGGCGCGAGCCGTTGAGCAGCGTCGGATTGCGGCGCTCCTTCTTGGTCATGGAATTGATGATGGCGATCATCTGCGGCACTTCCCTGCCCTGCTGCACCTGCTGCTTGACGTGCTCGGGAATGTTGCCCAGGCCCGGCAGCTTGTCCATCAGGCCGCCAATGCCACCCATGTTCTGCATTTGCCCAAGCTGCTCGCGCATGTCGTTGAGGTCGAACTTGCGGCCCTTGGCCACCTTCTCCGCCAGGCGGGTGGCGGCATCCTTGTCGACCTGCTGCTCGACCTGCTCGACCAGGCTCAACACGTCGCCCATGTCGAGGATGCGACTGGCCACCCGCTCGGGGTGGAACACGTCCAGGCCGTCGGTCTTCTCACCCGTACCGATGAACTTGATCGGCTTGCCGGTGATGTAGCGCACCGAAAGCGCCGCACCGCCGCGGGCATCACCGTCGGTCTTGGTCAGCACCACGCCGGTCAGCGGCAGCGCCTCGCTGAAGGCCTTGGCGGTGTTGGCCGCGTCCTGGCCGGTCATGGCGTCGACCACAAACAGCGTCTCGACCGGATCCACCGCGGCGTGCAGGGCCTTGATCTCGGTCATCATGGCTTCGTCGATCGCCAGGCGGCCGGCGGTATCGACAATCAGCACGTCCACGTAGGACTTGCGCGCGTCATCGATGGCGGCGCGCACGATGGCCTCGGGCTTCTGCCCGGCGTCGGACGGGAAGAACCTCACGTCCACCTGTTCGGCCAGGGTCCTGAGCTGCTCGATGGCGGCCGGCCGGTACACGTCGGCACTGACCACCATCACCTTCTTCTTCTGCCGCTCCTTCAGGTGCTTGGCGAGCTTGCCCACGGTGGTGGTCTTGCCCGCGCCCTGCAGGCCGGCCATCAGGATCACCGCCGGCGGCTGCACGCTCAGGTCCAGGCCGCTGGCCTGGGAGCCCATCACCGCGGTCAGCTCGTCGCGCACCACCTTGATCAGGGCCTGGCCCGGGGTCAGCGACTTGAGCACCTCCTGGCCAACCGCGCGCACCTTGATGCGCTCGATCAGGGCCTGCACGACGGGCAGGGCCACGTCGGCCTCCAGCAGCGCGATGCGCACCTCGCGGGTGGCCTCGCGGATGTTCTCCTCGGTCAATCGGCCGCGCCCGCGCAGGCGCTCCATGGTGCCGGACAGACGCTGGGTCAGGGATTCGAACATGCGGGAATCAGCTCAGGGAACGGGCCGGCGATTATAGCCCGCCGCCCTTCCCGCCTTCCCCGGACCGGCCCGGCATGTGAGAAACTGCCGCGATGACATCCGTTCTCATTTCCGTGATGCTGTACCTGCTCGCCGCCGGGCTGCTGATGCGCCGGGTGGCCAACGGCCAGCAGACGGGCACTTCCGGCTGGGGGGCCCTGGCGGCCGGCGCGCTGCTGCTGCACGCGTTCTACCACGTGCTTACCTGGCGAGAGGTTGGCGGCGCGGACATGCACTTTTTCTCGGCCCTGTCGCTGGTCGGGCTGGGCATGGGCACGCTGACCCTGGCGGTGGGCCTGCGCGGGCGCCTGGGAGCGCTGGGGGTAATCGTATTCCCGCTCTCCGCGCTGGCGCTGGTCATCTACGCGAACACGCCCCACCGCAGCCACGCCTCGCTGGACTGGCGCCTGCAGCTGCACGCCTGGTTCGCGCTGCTGGCCTACGCCACCCTGGCGGTAGCGGCGCTGCTGGCGGCCCTGTTGTGGATGCAGGAGCGCGCCCTGCGCCGGCGGGAATTCCACGAGTGGCTGCGCGCCCTGCCGCCGCTGACCGCGCTGGAATCGCTGCTGTTCCGCACCATCGGCGCAGGGTTCGTGCTGCTCAGCGCCACCCTGCTCACCGGCATCCTGTTCGTGCACGATTTCTTTGCCCAGCACCTGATCCACAAGAGCGTGCTGAGCATCCTGTCCTGGCTGGTGTTCGGCGCCCTGCTCATCGGTCGCTGGCGCTACGGCTGGCGCGGCGCCCGCGCCATTGGCTGGACCCTGACCGCGATGGCGCTGCTGGTGCTGGCCTTTTTCGGCAGCAAGTTCGTGCTGGAACTGGTGCTGCAGCGGGGCTGAGCGGAGTTACCAGCCGTTGACCCGCGGCCACACGGCCTCGATGGCGCCGGTACCGGCTACCACGTGGTAGCGGTCGTAGGCGGCGGCAGTCAGGCAGGCGTGGTTGGGCAGCACCAGCAGGCGGCGGCCGATCGGGAAGGCGGCGTGCTCGATCGCCCCGCGGCTGCGGATGATGCCGTGCTCCTGGGAGACACCGTGCACGTACAGGTCGTTGAGCACGACGCCGGTGTCCGCATCAGCCACCAGGCCGTAGCCGCAGTCGCCGGCCTCGCCCAGCGCGCGGGTGCTGATGTCCTTGCTCAGCGCCAGGGCGCCGGCATCGATCACCACCTGGCCACGTTCGGGATGGTTACCGATCACCGTTGCCAGCACCCCCAGCGCAATGTCATCGCGCGTGCAGCTTCCGATCCCGGCCTGGAACAGATCAAAGAACACGTACACCCCGGCGCGGACCTCGGTCACGCCTTCCAGGGAGCGGGCGTGCACCACTGACGGGGTCGAACCCAGGCTGACGATCGGGCAGGCGTGGCCCGCTTCACGCAGCCGGCCGGCCGCCGCCGTCACCGCGGCGCGCTCCTGCTCGGCGACATCGGCATGCTGCTCGGGGCTCCGCCCGCCATAGGAATGGCCGCCATGGGTGAATACGCCGGCCAGGCTGGCCCCATCGGCCAGCGCCGCCGCGATATCCTGCAATCCGGGGGCATCGGCCGCGATGCCGGAACGTCCATCGCCACTGTCGATTTCCACCAGCGCCTCGAACCGCACCCCCAGGCGCTGGCCGGCCAGGCCGATCCTGCGGGCCGCCTCGAATGAATCCACCGCCAGCAGCACCCGCGTGCCGGCCTGCTGCAGCGCCGCCACCCGCCCGAGTTTGTCGGGGGCGATCGCCACGGCGTAGAAGATGTCGGTGAATCCGGCCGCGGCGAAGTACTCCGCCTCACGCAGGGTGGACACGGTGACCGGATCCCCGGCCTGCACCATGCGCAGCGCAACGTCGACGCTCTTGCAGGTCTTCAGGTGCGGGCGCAGGACCACGCCGAGGGCAGCGGCCCGCTCGCGCATGCGCAGGATATTGGCGTCCATCCGCCGCTGGTCGAGCACCAGCGCGGGGGTATCGAGCTGTTCCAGGGTTGCTGGCTGCATAGGTGCACCGTCAGGGCCGGGACGCTCGAGCATAGCGCGCCGGCGACACTCAGGCGGCGTCCAGCGCGTCGGACAGCCGTTCCACGGCAATCACCTCCAGCCCCTTGAACGCGCCGGACTTGGGTGCGTTGCCCTTGGGCACGATGGCCCGCTTGAATCCGTGGGTGGCGGCCTCGCGCAGGCGCTCCTCGCCGTTGGGCACCGGGCGGATCTCGCCGGACAGACCGACCTCGCCAAAAGCCACTGTTTTCTCGGCCAGCGGCTGATCGCGCAGCGAAGACAGCACGGCCAGCAGCACCGGCAGGTCCACCGCGGTTTCATGCACGCGGATACCGCCGACCACATTCACGAACACGTCCTGGTCACCCACCCCCACCCCGCCGTGGCGGTGCAGCACCGCCAGCAGCATGGCCATGCGGTTCTGCTCCATGCCCACCGCCACCCGGCGCGGGTTGGACAGCGGCGAGGAATCCACCAGCGCCTGCACCTCCACCAGCAGCGGCCGGGTGCCCTCGCGGGTCACCATCACGCAGCTGCCAGGCTGGCGCGAGGCGCCGGAGAGGAAGATCGCCGACGGGTTCGGCACCTCTTTCAGACCCTTGTCGCCCATGGCGAACACGCCGAGCTCGTTGACCGCGCCGAAGCGATTCTTGAACGCACGCAGCACCCGGAACCGGCTGCCGCTCTCGCCCTCGAAATACAGCACCGCGTCGACCATGTGCTCGAGCACGCGCGGGCCGGCAATGCCGCCCTCCTTGGTCACATGACCGACCAGGAACACCGCGGCACCGGTTTCCTTGGCGTAGCGCACCAGCCGGGCGGCGGACTCGCGCACCTGACTGACCGAGCCGGGCGCCGCGGTCAGCGTCTCGGTCCACAGTGTCTGCACCGAGTCGGCCACGATCAGCCGCGGCTTGAGTTCCGCGGCGTGGCGCAGCACGGACTCGATGCCGGTTTCCGCCAGCGCCATCACCCCGTCCAGCGGCAGCCCCAACCGCGCTCCACGCCCCGCTACCTGGGCCAGCGATTCCTCGCCGGTCACGTACAGGGGCGGAAGCTCGGGAGCCATCCTGGCCACTGCCTGCAGCAGCAGGGTGGACTTGCCGATCCCCGGGTCGCCGCCAACCAGAATCACCGCCCCCTCCACCAGCCCGCCGCCCAGCACCCGGTCCAGTTCGCCGATCCCGGTGGAAACCCGCGCATCCTCGCTGTGACGCACGTCCTTGAGCGCGGTGACCTTCGGCGGATCCACCTTGCCGGCCCAGCCGGCGCGCCGGGCCGCAGGGGTGGCCTTGCCCGCGGCCGGCTCCACCACAAACTCGCTCAGCGTGTTCCAGGCCCCGCACTCACCGCACTGCCCCTGCCATTTACCGTGGTCGGCGCCACACTCGTTGCATACGTAGGCGATCTTGGCCTTGGAGGCGGCGCGGCCGGCCTTGGCGGCGGTCTGGGACATCGGCGGGATCCTGGGGAAGCGTCCTGCCACTTTAGCCGCCTGCGGTCGCAGCCGGGGAGACGTGCCGCCCAGGCGGCCTGCCTGCCTCCCGCCCGGACCGCGGCCGCGATGACCGTTTCCGGCCCGGCTACGCGTTGCAACAGTCGGTACCGCCGACGACTGGACCCGCCTCTTGATCCTCGACTATCTCGACCCATCCGCTCCCGATAACTACCACTGCGACGTCTGCATCATCGGGGCCGGACCGGCGGGCATTGCCATTGCCAGCGCCTTTGCGGACAGCCCCTTCCGCGTCTGCGTCATCGAAAGTGGCGGCTTCGACAGCGACTCCATGACCCACGCCCTCAGCGAGGGCGACTCGGTCGGCCCCCTGGACTTCGATCCTGCCATGTGCCGCCTGCGGGCGGTGGGTGGGAGCTCCCGGCTGTGGGGCGGCGGCTGCGTGCCCCTGACACGGCTGGACATGGCCCCGCGCGACTGGGTGCCGGCAAGTGGCTGGCCGATCGATTTCGACGAACTCGCGAAATGGTGGGGCCGGGCCCGGGGCGTCCTGGGCATCGCCCCGGACCAGGCCATCGACGACGGCAGCTTCGGCAACGGGCGCTTCGCCCATGCCCTGCCGCTGCGCGCGGAGCACGCCGTCGACCGCGTCTGCTATGTCAGCCCGGTGAAGTTCCAGTCCCGGTATCGCGGGCTGCTCGGGGAATCCGCCAACATCACCCTGCTGCTCCACGCCACCCTCACCGAGCTTGTCGCCGGCAGCCGTGGCAGCCGGGTGCAGGACGGCTGCATCGGCAGCCTCTCCGGCCGGCGCGGCACCGTCCGCGCACGCCAGTACGTGCTCGCCAGCGGCGGGATCGAGAACGCGCGGCTGCTGCTGGCCTCCGACGGCAGCCATCCGCGAGGGATGGGCAACGGGAATGACCAGGTTGGGCGCCATTTCATGGACCACCCGCGCTGCGTGGCCGGGAAAGTGGTGGACGGCGACCTTTACTCGCTGCTGCGGCCCTACAACAGCGACGAGCTGCGCAGGGAGCTCCCGCTCTACCGCGAACTGGCGCTGGCCGACGCCGCACAGCGCGAACAGCGCCTGCTCAATGGACGGGCGCGCCCATACCCGGTCACCGCATCCACGCCGGCGGGGCTGCAGGCCCTGCGCGAACTGCGCGCCAGCTTCCGCCGGACCACGGACGACCCCGGTACCAGCGTCGAGGCCACGGTGCAGCGGGCCCTGGACGCAGGCATGCCGATGTCATCCAGCTGCGGGACCCCGGCCACGCCGCGGCGCGGACGCCTGATGCTGCGCGTAGGCATGAACGCCGGCCACGTCGCCGGAGCGGTGGCGCGCAGGCTCCGCAACCGCCCGCTGGAGACCTACCGGCACGTGGAGCTGATGACCTACTTCGAGCAGTCCCCGAACCGCGACAGCCGCGTCACCCTGGCCGACGCCCGCGACGCGATGGGCATGCGCAGGGTGCGGGTGGACTGGCGGCTGTCCGAGCTCGACTACGCCTCCTACCGCTCCACCGCCGCGATCCTCGGCGAGGAGGCCGCGCGCTGCTGCGGCGGGCGCTTCGAGCCCGAGCCATGGGTGCGCGACGCCACGCTGCGGCCCACCCTCGCCGGAACAGCGCACCACCTGGGCACCACCCGCATGTCCGAGCGCCCAGAGGACGGCGTGGTCGATCGCGACTGCAGGGTCCACGGGATGGAGAACCTGCACGTGGCAGGCAGCTCCGTATTCCCCACCGGCGGCTGGGCATTCCCCACCTTCACCATCGTCGCACTGGCCATGCGGCTGGCCGACCGCCTGCGCTCGGGCCTGGAGATCGTCGGCGCCTGATGCCTTGACCGCATGCCGGCGTGCAGCCCGGAAGACGCGCCCGCTCAGGCTGCCAGCCGGCGTCGCCCACCCGGACCGCAGATCCGCTGCACCGGCCACGCCAGCAGCGCCGCGAACTCCTCGCCGGATACCACCGCGTAGCCGCAGGCATCGATGTCGGCGCGGATTGCACGCCAGCCGGGCAGCGTCACCGCCCCGGAGGTTTCCTGGGACCAGCCGAAGCGCAGTTCACCCAGCGCCCCGCCCAGCTCCACCGGCGGCGGAGCCCCGCCGGGCGTCACCACGTAGCCGTCGCCGGCCAGGTGGATGTCGATGTGCCAGATATCCATGGATCACGATCATTCCCTTTGCTGCCGGGAATGATGCGCATCGCAGTCGCAGATCCTGTGAACAACCGATGTCGGATCGATGAAACCCCCGCCGCACTTTGCCTCCAACCGGAGCCGAGCCCCGCCGTGGCCGGGAGGCCTTTGCTCGTAAGTAAAGGAGGAGGCGAAGGCCGGGGGACATGGAGCGCAAAGGCCTGCCGGCCGCGCCGGGGCCCGTCAGCCCCCGCAAACCCAGGCAAAGGAGCACAAAAAAGCCCGCGCAAACCAGCGCGGGCCAAAATGGTGCCGAAGAGAGGAATCGAACCTCCGACCTACTGATTACGAATCAGTTGCTCTACCAACTGAGCTACTTCGGCATTGGGGATGCGATTCTAGCCGGTGTCCGCTCAGTCCACCAGCTGTACGCGCAGCTCACGCGGCAGAGCGAACACCATGTTCTCCGGCTCGCCGTCCAGCTCGCGCACTCCGCTGGCGCCCAGTTCGCGCAGGCGGTCGAGCACGCCCTGCACCAGCACGTCCGGTGCCGAGGCCCCGGCGGTCACGCCAACGTGATTGCGCCCCTCCACCCAGCGCGGGTCGATCTCGTCGGCCCCGTCAATCAGGTAGGACTCCACACCCTCCCGCTGGGCCAGCTCGCGCAGGCGGTTGGAGTTGGAACTGTTGGGCGAACCCACCACCAGCACCAGATCACAGATGCCGGCCAGCTCGCGGACCGCATCCTGGCGGTTCTGGGTGGCGTAGCAGATGTCGTCCTTCTTCGGCCCCTGGATCGCCGGGAAGCGCGCCTGCAGGGCTTCGATGATTCCGCGGGTGTCATCCACCGACAGCGTGGTCTGGGTGGTATAGGCCAG
>DXCY01000073.1 GCA_019115725.1 Candidatus Luteimonas excrementigallinarum | reverse complement strand
GAAGGTACCCAGCGCCACCGCCACGTCGCCGCTGGCGAAGGCGCGGTAGCCGATGGCCGTTCCGTACAGCGCATCGGCCTCCTCACCCGTGTTCGCGTACCCGCCCAGCGCAGTGCTGCCGACGTTGCGCGCCTGGGCGGCGAAGCCCACCGCGGTGCCGAACTGGCCTGCGCGGTTCTGGCGCGTCGTGTCGCCAGGCATGCCGCCGCCGATCGCCACCCCGCCGTATGAGCCTTCGGTACGCGCGTTGTTGCCGATGGCGATGTCGTAGGCCCCGGTAGCCGCTGCTTCGTTGCCAATCGCCGTGGAGCGGGCGGCCGCAGCCTCGGCGCCGTGGCCCAGGGCAATTGAATTCACCCCGGAAGCCGTGCTCTGGGCGCCTACTGCGATGGCATTGGCACCCGAAGCATCCGCGCTACCCGCCACCGCGCACTCGGCGGCTACGGCCGGATCATCCACCGTGCAGTCCACATTGCCGCCCACTTCCACCGACTGGGCCAGCGCCATCGGGGCGGACATGCCGAACAGCAGCACGCTCATCGCCACGGCCAGCAGCCTGGGCTGCAGGGCGCCGCTGCCACCCTCGCCGCGAACGCCGGGGCTGTCGCTCGCGGCCAGCTCCGAAGCGACAACCAGTTGACCCAGCGACTTGTTCCAGACCTTGCGGTAGATGCGATTCATGGACTGCGACCCCTTGCTTTTTGATGTCGATTGAAAAAAGAAAGGCCCGCGACCGTCAGTGACAGACGGCGCAGGCCCGATGTAATGTCTTCAGGGAAAGGGGGGCGGGAAGATCACCGCCCCGGGGCTATCCGCGCAGTGCGCTGCGCTGTCCACACTTGACCGTTCCAAGTAAAGCCCCTCAATGAACACTCCCTGACCAACTTCTTACGGCACGCTGACTGAAAAGGTCAAGCTTTGTCGCACCGCGACATAAAACGACGAAGGTTGTTCCACAGCGTGACGGGGCTCACGCGCTCGCAGAACCGCAAGGGCACGTGCCCGGCAGGGGAAATCCGCCCTCCCCATCCCGACGGACAACATTAATTTAACAATCGGTTCCACGCGCCAGGAGTCCGTTTTCGCGCAGACGCCCGCGAATCCGGCCCGTGAACCAGTCAGAAAACAGCCCCGCACAAACAAAAAAACGCCGGGGTTCCAGCCCCGGCGTTCCAGTTCCTCTATCGCGATGGCCGCGCGTCAGCGCGGGATGACTCAGCCCACCCAGCGACGGGCGTTATGGAACACCCGCATCCACGGCGACTGGTCCGGCCATTCGGCGGGGTGCCAGCTGAAATTGAGACTGCGGAGCGTGCGCTCCGGGTGCGGCATCATGATCGTGGCGCGGCCGTCTTCACTGCACAGCCCGGCCACCGCATCGGCGGAACCGTTGGGATCGGCCGGATACGACAGCGCCGGGGTGCCATCGCCCTGCACGTAGCGCAGGCCCACGCGCGCCGCGGCACGATCGGCGTCCGACAGGTATTCCGCCCGGCCCTCGCCGTGCGACACCACCACAGGAATCCGCGACCCGGCCATGCCGGCAAGGAACACCGACGGCGATTCCAGCAGCTCCACCATCGCCAGCCGCGCTTCGAACTGCTCGCTGCGATTGCGCTGGAACGTCGGCCAATGTGCTGCCCCGGGGATGATTTCGCGCAGTTGCGACATCATCTGGCAGCCATTGCACACGCCCAGGGAGAAGGTATCCGGGCGCGCGAAATAGGTTTCGAACGCCTCCCGCACCGCCGGGTTTTCCAGGATCGAAGTCGCCCAGCCACGGCCCGCGCCCAACACGTCGCCGTAGCTGAAGCCGCCGCAGGCCACCAGGCCCTTGAAGCCGTCCAGCGCCACCCGCCCTTCCAGCAGGTCGCTCATGTGCACGTCGATCGCGGCAAAACCGGCGCGGTCGAACGCGGCCGCCATCTCGATATGCCCGTTCACCCCCTGCTCGCGCAGGATCGCCACCTTCGGCCGGGCCGTGCCGGTCACCGCAGGCGCCTGGCCTTCGGCCGGGTCGAACGTGAGCACCGGCTGCAGGCCGGGCGCGTCGAAATCACGCCGCGCCTCGCGCTCGGCATCGGCCGATTCAGGGTTGTCACGCAGCCGCTGCAGCGCATGGCTCACCGACCACCACGCATCGAACAGCTGCTGCCATTCCCACTCCACCAGCACGTCGTCACCATCCAGCACGCGGATCGACGAGGCGGCGGTCGGCCGGGCAATGCGCTGCGCGCACTCCACCAGCCCGTGACGGGCAATCAGGTCGGCGAACTCGGCGCGATCCTCGCTGGCGATCTGCACCACCACGCCCAGTTCCTCGTTGAACAGGGTGCGGAATACATCCTCGCTGCGGTCATCGCCCCAGCCGTCCAGATCGATATCCAGACCGCGGCGCGAGGTGAAGGCCATTTCGCACAGCGACGCGAAGGCGCCGCCGTCGGAGCGGTCGTGATAGGCCAGCAGCAGGCCGGCCTCGCGCGCATCGCGCAGCAGCTCGAACAGCGCGCGCAGGCGCTCCGGGTTGTCCAGATCCGGACAGGCCCCGCCGAACGCGCCGTGGCACTGCGACAGCACCGAGCCGCCCAGACGCTGGCGTCCACCGCCCAGGCCCAGCAGCCACAGCTCCGTATCCATCCGCTCCGAGAGCAGCGGGGTCAGCTGCGCAGACACATCACGCACCGGCGCGAACGCGGTCACCACCAGCGACACCGGCGACACCGAGGTGCGATCCTCGCCCTCGTGCTGCCAGCCGGCCTGCATCGACAGCGAGTCCTTGCCCACCGGAATGCTCAGATCAAGCGTCGGGCACAGTTCCATGCCCACCGCCCTCACCGCGTCGAACAGCCGCGCGCCCTCGCCTTCATGCCCGGCGGCCGCCATCCAGTTGGCCGAAAGCTTGATCCGCTCCAGCCCTTCCAGCGGCGCCGCGCACAGGTTGGTGATCGCCTCGCCCACGGCCATGCGCGCCGCGGCCTCGGGGTCGATCAGCGCCAGCGGCGTACGCTCGCCCAGCGACATCGCCTCACCGGCGTTGCCCTCGAAATCCGACAGCGTGATCGCACAATCCGCCACCGGCAGCTGCCACGGCCCCACCATCTGGTCGCGCGCGGTCAGCCCACCCACGGTGCGGTCGCCAATCGTGATCAGGAAGCTCTTGGACGCCACCGTCGGATGCGCCAGTACCCGCAGCCCGGCCTCGTGCAGGTCGATGACCTTGGTGTTCAGCGCGGGGAAGCGCGACGGCGCCGGGCGCGACTCATCACGGTGCACCTTGGGCGCCTTGCCGAACAGCACGTCCATCGGCAGGTCGATCGGGTGGCCGCCGCCGGCCGTGCCGCCGGCATCGGCCGCCGACACCCCGTAGCCCACGGTCAGGTGTTCCTCGGCCGTGGCCGTGCCCACCACCGCGAACGGGCACCGCTCGCGCCTGCACAGCGCGGCGAATTCCTCCAGACGCTCCGGCGCAATGCCCAGCACGTAGCGTTCCTGGGATTCGTTGCACCACAGCTGCATCGGCGACAGCGACGGATCATCGCTGGGCACCTGGTCCAGATCGATCACCCCGCCCACGTGCGAGTCGTGCAGCAGCTCGGGGATCGCGTTCGACAGCCCGCCCGCGCCCACGTCGTGGATGGTGAGGATCGGGTTGTCTTCAGCCAGCGCCACGCAGCGGTCGATCACTTCCTGGCAGCGGCGCTCCATTTCCGGGTTGTCACGCTGCACGCTGGCGAAATCCACCGACTCGTCGCTGGTACCGCCGGCCACCGAGCTGGCAGCACCGCCGCCCAGGCCGATCAGCATCGCCGGCCCGCCCAGCACGATCACCAGATCGCCCGGCGACAGGCGCTTCTTTTCCACCTGGATGCGGTCCACCGCGCCCAAGCCGCCGGCCAGCATGATCGGCTTGTCGTAGGCCCAGGAGAACTGCGCGTTGACCGGCAGCTCGAAGCTGCGGAAATAGCCCACCAGATTCGGCCGCCCGAACTCATTGCCGAACGCGGCCGCGCCCAGCGGCCCGTCAATCATGATTTCCACCGCCGGCGCCATGCGCGGGTTCAGCGCGCGCGGCTGCTCCCACGGCTGCGGCAGGGTCGGGATACGCAGGTGCGACACCGAATACCCGGCCAGACCGGCCTTGGGCCGGCCGCCGCGCCCGGTGGCGCCCTCGTCGCGGATTTCACCACCCACGCCCGTCGCCGCGCCGGGATACGGCGAGATCGCGGTGGGATGGTTATGTGTTTCCACCTTGATGCAGAACGCGCTCTCGACGAGCGGCTCGGCGCGGTACTCGGCGCTGGCCGGATCCGGGCGGAAGCGGCGCGCCGCGTAGCCCTCCACCACCGCCGCGTTGTCGCTGTAGGCGCTCAGGGTGTGCTCGGGCGTGGCCGCATGGGTGTTGCGGATCATGCGGAACAGCGAATTCGGCTGGTCCTCGCCGTCCACCGTCCAGCTGGCATTGAAGATCTTGTGCCGGCAGTGCTCGGAGTTCGCCTGGGCGAACATCATCAGTTCCACGTCGGACGGGTCGCGGCCCAGCGCGCCGAAACGGTCGCGCAGGTATTCAATCTCGTCCTCGGCCAGGGCCAGGCCCAGGCGCTGGTTGGCTTCTTCCAGCCCGGCCAGCGGGATCCGCTCCAGCTCGCCGCGGCCCGGCGTGTGGAACAGGGCATCGGCCTCGTCATTGGCGCCGAGCAGGGACTGGGTCATCGGATCGTGCAGCAGCCGCTCCAGCGCTGCGGCCTCGCCCGCGCCCTCCGGCCAGCCCACGATATCCAGCCGCGTGCCGCGCTCCACCCGCTTCACCTCGACCCCGGCGTGATCCAGCAGCTCGCTGGTCTTGCTGGCCCACGGCGAAATGGTGCCCAGCCGCGGCGCAACGAAGCGCGATACCGCGCCTTCCGCCAGCGGCCTGGCGCCGGAACCGGCCTGCAGGATGCGCCCCAGCGCCGCCACATCGGGCGCCGCGCCGCGCTTCGGCTCGATCCAGTACACATGCCAGGCCCCCACTACGCGGGGAGCCGAAGGGAACAGTTTCAGACGCGCCTGCAGGCGCTCAAGCCGGAACGGCGACAGGGCGGGCTGCCCCTCAAGGACGATCATGTCCGACACACGTAAAAGACGGCCCGCCATTGTACCGGACCGCACCCCGCCAAACGACGGCCGCACCCCACCGCCGACCTGCGGCCGCACCCCACCGCCGACCTGCGGCCGTGCCCCACACCGCCGACCTGCGGCCGTGCCCCATAACGCGGTAGGTCGGGGCTACGCCCCCGACACCCCCGCCGGTATCAGAGCTCCCCGGCCGCCATCTGATCCAACGCATCACGCAGCGCCGCCGGCGGCATATAGCCCGGCATCTGCATCCCGCTCTCGGTCACGATCAACGGCGTGCCCTGCAGGCCCACCCGCTGGCCCAGCTCCCAATGGGCCGCCACCGGGTTGTCGCAGCTGGCCGAAGCCACGCGCTTACCGCTCTTGGCATCGGTCAGGGCCTGGTTGCGGTCTTCGGCGCACCACACCGACACCATCGTCCGGTAATCCTCGCTTTCCAGCCCCATGCGCGGGAAGGCCAGGTACTGCACCGCGATCCCGAGCCGGTTGTACTCGTCGATTTCCTGGTGCAGGCGGCGGCAGTAGCCGCACTCCACGTCGGTGAACACCGCCACCGTGTAGCGCGGATTCTCGGGCGCGAACACGATGCGCTCTTCCACCGGCGACAGCTTCATCAGCTCCCTCCGCACCTTGGCCAGGCCGTCCTGGCTGAGGTCGCGGCGGGCCTCCACGTCATACAGGCTGCCCTGGATCAGATAACGGCCGTCGTTGCTCACGTACACCACCTGGCCGCCGACCACCACTTCCTGGTAGCCATCGATCGGGGCCGGCTCCACGCTGTCCACCTGCACCTGCGGATTCACGCTGGCGATCGCCTCCAGCGCACGCGCCTTCGGCGTACCGGGCTCGGCCTCCACCCGCGGCGACTCCAGCGCCTGCTGCACCGGGATCGCATCCGCCCCCTGCACCTCGGGATCCGGCGCCTGCGCACAGGCAGACAGGCTGAACGCGCAGAGCAGACCAAACAACAGATAAGGCTTCATACAGCTGGAACCTCGGAGCGGACGGACCGAACATTATTCCACGCCCACCCCCACCCGCGGCTGAGTGTCGGCCGCGGCGTTCACCGCGAACCGGATATCCTCCGCGTCGGCCGCGTAGGGCCGACCTACATGCCTCCGCCCCCGTAGGTCGGGGCTACGCCCCCGACGCCCCGCGAACCATATATCCCTGCTTTCGCCACGAACCGGATATCCCCCGCGTCGGCCGCGTAGGGCCGACCTACGGCCCCCGACGCACCGCGAACCATATTTCCCGGCGTTCACCGCGAACCGGATCCCTCGCGTCGGCCGCGTAGGGCCTACCTACGCGCGCGGGTGGTGGGCGGCGTGCAGCTGCTTCAACTTCTCCCGCGCCACCAGCGTGTAGATCTGCGTGGTCGACAGAGAACTGTGCCCCAGCAGCATCTGCAGCGCGCGCAGGTCTGCGCCGTGATTGAGCAGATGCGTGGCGAAACTGTGCCGCAATCCGTGCGGACTCACCCCCTGCGGATCCACCCCGGCCAGCGCCGCATATTTCTTCACCGCCAGCCAGAACGCCTGCCGCGTCAGCGCCGTCCGCCGCGGCCCGAGGAACAGCGGCGTCTCCCCACCCGCCCCTGCCACGGCCACCCGTCCGCCCGCCAGCAGCGGGCGCGACTCGTGCAGATACCGTTCCAGCCAGTGCTGCGCCTCCTCGCCCAGCGGCACCAGCCGCTCCCTGCCGCCCTTGCCCGCCACCCGCAGCACGCCCTGGCGCAGGTTCACCCCGTTGGCCGGCAGCCCCACCAGCTCGCTCACCCGCAGGCCGCAGGCGTACATCAACTCCAGCATTGCCTTGTCGCGCAGGCCAGCCGGCGCATCCACATCCGGCGCCGACAGCAGCGCCTCCACCTGGCTTTCCGTCAGCGCCTTGGGCAGCAACCGGCCCAGCTTCGGCGCCTCGATCAGCGCCGTGGGATCGTCACCACGCACCCCGCGCTGCAACAGCTGCCCATAGAACGCCCGCAGCGCCGACAGCAGCCGCGCATTGCTGCGCGCCGAATACCCCTCCCGCGTGCGCCAGGCCAGGTAACCATGCAGCTGGCCGCGATCCGCCCCCGCCAGCCCGCCACCACGCCCGTCCAGCCACCGCGCCAGCATGGCCAGATCGCGCCGATAGCTCTCCAGCGTCTGCTTCGACAGCCCGCGCTCGGCCCACACCGCATCAAGAAAGGTATCGATCGCACGCGCGTCCGCGTCCGCGAGGGGCGGCAGCTGCATGGCCTTCTGGCGGCGCTCGGCGGGGGTACGGCTGGACATGCGAAAACGATACCGCACCGCACCAGTCGCCCGTCGGCCGCGTAGGGCCGACCTACGTGTGAACCACCACAGGCATCACGCTTGACGTTATTAACGAGGCGCGTTAATGTCTGGACCAATGGCGATCAAATCGTTCCGCTGCAAGGAAACGCAGGCGCTTTTCCGGCGAGACAAGGTCCGGCGGTTCGCTCATATCGAACGTATCGCCAGACGCAAGCTGGAGCAGCTCGACTGGGCAGGCAGCCTGGATGACCTCCGAGTCCCACCGGGTAACCGCTTGGAAGCCCTGCGAGGCGATCGCAAAGGCCAGCACAGCATCCGCATCAACGACCAGTTCCGACTGTGTTTCCGCTGGCAAGGCACAGACGCGCTTGACGTCGAAATCATCGATTACCACTGAGACATCCGCCATGGCCAAGAAACTCCCCCCCATCCACCCCGGCGAAATCCTGCTGCATGAGTTCCTGGAACCCATGGGCATCACGCGCTACCGCCTGTCCAAGGACATCGGCGTGCCCCCACAGCGCATCGGTGACATCGTGGCCGGCAAACGCTCCATCTCCGCCGACACCGACCTGCGGCTGTGCCGCTACTTCGGTCTTACCGATGGCTACTGGCTGCGCGGCCAGGCCCGGCACGACACTGAAGTTGCCCGCGATCTGCTGCAGGAAGAACTCGAACGCATCCAGCCACTGGCGCAAAAAGCGGCCTGATCACCACCGAACGGTTGCAGCACCCTCGCGTCGGCCGCGTAGGGCCGACCTACCTGTGAACCGCCACACGCACCACATATCGATCGCATGCTCCGCGAGCGGAGGCAGAAATGGATCGGCTGATCGTTGAGCGCAAGCTCGACACGGAAGAGTAAAGCGGAGCGGTCCCGGGATCAGTTCGAGCGCCCAGGCAGTCCGGCGTCGCACCACTTTGTATCCTTGCCCCATGGAAGAGACACCCACTGCCGCCCCCACCCCGCCACGCACCCACATTCCCTGGCGCCTGCTTGCCCTGTTCTACGACCTGTGGCCGGTGATGGCGCTGTGGTTCCTCACCGCGGTGCCGTTCATGCTGGTGGATGTCGCCATCCACGGCGACGTGCGCCACAACATTGAACCCTTCAGCCTGATGCAGTGGCTGCTGTGGCTGACCTGCTGGGCCGTCGCCGGCATCTATGCCACCTGGAGCTGGCGCCGCGGCGGCCAGACCCTGGGCATGCGCCCGTGGCGGATCCGACTGGTGACCGCGGATGGCGCCGCGCCCGGCTGGGGAGACCTGTGGCGACGCTACCTGGTGGGCACCGCATCGCTGCTGCTCGGGGGCATTGGATTCTTCTGGGCCTGGTTCGACCGCGACCGCCTGGCCTGGCACGACCGCGCCAGCAACACCCGCGTAGTCCGGGAACCAAAACGCCCGTAGGTCGGGGCTACGCCCCCGACACCAACGCTCGCGAACCCGCCCGAATCGCGACCCCCATCACACTTCACACAACCAAGGGTAAACCCCAGATCAAAACTTTGTCAGTTCACGCCGGAAAGTGACGCAACCCGTCACCACCACCCCGCAACGCACCCCCACAACTGTGATCCACCCCGATCAAACCACTTGACCGCCCCCACAATGTCCACATTGGCACGCATCCTGCGTACTCATCACTGCACGTGCGGTGTCGCACGGCTGCCCAACGGACCCGGCGCCAGCCGGCCATGCGGCACGTGACTTTCAACAACCTCTAGGGGATACACCATGAAGAAGTCCATGCAAAAGGGTTTTACCCTGATCGAACTGATGATCGTGATCGCGATCCTCGGCATCCTGATTGCCATTGCACTGCCGGCCTATCAGGACTATTCGATCCGCGCCAAGAATGCTGAATGTGTCAGCATCGCTGCTTCGCCAAAACTGGCCATTACCGAAACCTTCCAATCCAATGGGACTTGGCCTGCGGACTTTGCAGCAGCCGGCTATACGCCCGCCGCCACAGATTATTGCGAAGCTGCAACGATCTCTACTGCTGGCTCCGGTACGGGAACGCCTACCGCCTTCCGCATCGCATCAAAGAGCGCAACGGGAGGCGTGGTCGAATTCAACTTCACACCCTCGGTGGCCTCCGCTGGCGATTCCGCATCCGCAGCAGCTATCGAGTGGCGCTGCACTCGCAATGCAAGTAGCCAGCCCGCACACGCTCCGGCAGAGTGCCGTGGCACCTCGGAGGACGCCCCCCCCGCTGGCAACCAAGACTAATCGGCAATATGGTAAAAAAGAGACCCCGGAATTCCGGGGTCTCTTTTTTTAAAACCTAAAAACCAAGTAGAACTGGCACAGTGCTTGCTTAAGAAAATATTGGCGACGTAACATTTGTATGAAGTTGCAGATTTCTTTTCGAGGGTTGCCTGAGAAGCACAATGAAAGTCGAACAACGGGGTTTCACCCTGATTGAACTCATGATCGTAATTGCGATTCTCGGCGCCCTGATTGCCATTGCGCTGCCGTCCTATCGGGACTATTCAATTCGCGCCAGAAACTCCGAGTGCCTCAGCCTCGCCGCAGCCGCCAAAGCAAGCGTAGGAGGAGGAATGCATGAGCTGGCAGAGTTCAGCGCAGAAGACACTGCATATGGAAACGGCGCCGAGACGCGCTACTGCGCCTCGATTGCCATTGACGATGACGGCGTGATCACCGCCACCACCCGTGGAACCGGCGGCAACCCTTTGGCCATTTTCAAGCTCGAACCCGCTCGGAACTCTGCTGCCATCACCTGGACATGTCGCGAAGTCAACAACGCTTCGACCTCCCAGCTCCCGGCAGAATGCCGCGACCGAGAGATCTCCACAGCGCTGACCAGGCAGCAACTGCTATCAGCGTGAGATAAACGCGTTGCTCCATGCTCCCGGCGTTGCGGTAAAGTCACAGCGATAACAGAAGAGCCTTCAGCCGATGAACGCAATCGCAACCGCCAACCTGGTGGGAATTACCGGAATCGCCAGACGCCTGGTGCTTGACGGCGCCCTGGACGAGGGCGCAGCGCGCGAGGCGCTGGATAAAGCCACAGCCGAGCGCAAACCTGTAGCAAGTTGGCTACGTGAGAAGAAGCTGGTGTCAGCGGCACAGCTCGCGGCCGCCAACTCCATCGAGTTCGGCATGCCACTGTTTGACGCAGCCACCATGGATGTCGACCAGAACGCCATCAAGCTGGTCAATGACGAGCTGCTACGCAAGCACAGCGTTCTGCCGCTGCTCAAACGTGGCGGAAAGCTGTTCGTAGGCACCAGCGATCCCACCAACACGCGCGCGCTCGATGAGGTCAAGTTCAACGCCAATCTGGCAGTTGAACCAATCCTGATTGACGAGGACATCCTACGACGCACGCTGGAAATCTGGCTGGATGCCAGCGACAGCTTCGGCGATGCGCTGGAAGACGCAGAAGGCCTGGAAAACCTGGATGTAGGTGATGACGATGCCGCGAGCGATTCCGGCAGCGATGTGAAAGGCGATGACACGCCTATCGTCAAATTCGTCAACAAAGTGCTGGTAGACGCGATCAAGAAGGGCGCTTCAGACATCCACTTTGAGCCCTACGAAAATGACTACCGGGTCCGCCTGCGCATCGACGGCATCCTGAAGCAGGCGGCGAAGATGCCGGTAAAGCTCAACCAGCGGATCACCGCCCGATTGAAAGTGATGGCGCAGCTGGACATTGCAGAAAAACGGGTTCCGCAGGACGGCCGCATCAAGCTCAACCTCAGCAAGACCAAGCAGATCGACTTCCGCGTCAGCACCCTTCCCACTCTTTTCGGTGAAAAGGTTGTGCTCCGAATCCTCGATGGCAGCGCCGCCAAGCTGGGCATCGAGAAGCTGGGCTATGAAGAAGACCAGATGCAGCTGTTCCTTGAGGCAATCCAGAAGCCTTACGGCATGGTGCTTGCCACCGGCCCCACCGGCTCGGGCAAAACGGTGAGCCTGTACACGGCGCTGAACATCCTCAACAACGAGGAACGCAACATTTCCACGGTGGAAGATCCCGTGGAAATCCGGGTACCGGGAATCAACCAGGTTCAAATGAACGTGAAGCGCGGCATGACCTTTGCCGCCGCGCTGCGCAGTTTCCTGCGTCAGGATCCGGATGTGATCATGGTGGGTGAGATCCGTGATCTGGAAACCGCGGAGATCGCCATCAAGGCAGCCCAGACCGGCCACATGGTGCTCAGCACGCTGCATACCAACGATGCGCCCCAGACCATTGCCCGCATGATGAACATGGGCGTAGCGCCGTACAACATCACCAGCTCAGTGACACTGGTGATTGCCCAGCGACTGGCTAGACGGCTGTGCAACCGGTGCAAGAAGCCGCTGGAGCTACCGGAGGCAGCGCTGCTGGCGGAAGGATTCACCAACGATGAGATCCATGAAGGCCTGCAGATCTTTGATGCAGTGGGCTGTGATGAGTGCACCAGCGGGTACAAGGGGCGGACCGGTATCTACCAGGTGATGCCAATGAGCGAGGAGATCCAGGAGATTGTGCTGCAGGGGGGCAATGCGTTGCAGATTGCCGAGGCGGCGCAGAAGGCGGGGGTGCGGGATCTGCGGCAGTCGGGGTTGATGAAGGTGAAGCAGGGGGTGACGAGTCTGGCGGAGATTGATCGGGTGACGACGGACTGAGGGGGAGTCGGTACGGGTCGTGAGCGGGGTGTCGGGGGCGTAGCCCCGACCTACCGTAGGTCGGCCCTATGCGGCCGACGCGAGGGGTGCCCGGGCCAGGCATCGGGGTGTGATGATTGGCACGGTTTGTGCTTGATATTGAGCACCACCGCCCCCATTCAGGGAGTGGCCCCAGCGGCGTCTACTCCAACGTTCCGGTGCTTCATGAATTCGCCAATCCTCCACCACCTCTCCGCGCCTGGGATTCGTGGCGCACGTGCTTCCGCGAGCCTGCCACGCGGGTTTACCCTCGTTGAACTCATGGTTGTGGTTGCGATCATCGCGATCCTGGCCACTGTCGCTGTTCCCGGCTACCAGAATTACGTCAGCCGCAGCAAGATCCGCACTGCCCAGTCCGATCTGATGGCGCTTTCAGCGCTGGTTGAGAACCATCGGCAGCGGGCGCTGGCCTACCCTGCCGACGCGGCCGCCGGTACGGCAGCCGTCCGTGATGCCTTTCCCGGCTGGTCACCCGCGTCCACCGCGCAGGAATTTTCCTTCTCCTACACGGCCGATACCGGCTACACGCTGACAGCAGTGGGCACTGCGGGACGGCTGAAAGGCTGCACCCTGTCGCTGACCGCCGACAACCAGCGGGCGCTGTCCGGCTGCCCGTCGGTCGGAGACGTCTCATGGTGAGACAGCCCCGGCTCGCCGGCTTTACCCTCGTGGAGCTGATGATCACGCTGGCCATTGCGTCGCTGCTGCTGCTGGCGAGCATGCCGTTTGGCATGCAGTGGACAGACAACAACCGCCAGCTGCAGGCGCGGGGGGTGCTGTGGGAGGCCACGGGCGAGGCGCGGGCCCGAGCCATGCGCAATCCGGATGGCCGCGCGGCGAGCCTGCCCGTTGCCGCGGTGTACTGGACAAGCCCTGGCGACACCGGCGGTCGCACCCTGGAAGTCCGCGATGTGTACGGCGCGGTGTGGTCGGGAGCCGTGCACAACACGATTACGCTGTACGGCTTGCCGGAGCCTGAGCCGGATGCGCCGGTTTGCCTGGCTGGATTCAACAGTCGCGGCCAGCTGTTGCCACCATCGCCGGCCTGTCATGGGGTGCAAGCGGTGGAGATCCTGGTACGCGGCGAGAACAGGGGGATGGCCGATGTCTCCCTGTACTGAGCGCAGCCGCAGGCATCTGCAACGCGGCGACATTCTGCTGGAATCGCTGGTGGGCGTGTTGCTCACGGCAATCATTGGTGCCGGACTGGCGCACGTGCTCGCCGGGGTGATGGCTGCCCAACGCGACACGCGGGTGGAACAGCTGACGGTTGGGCAC
>DXCY01000072.1 GCA_019115725.1 Candidatus Luteimonas excrementigallinarum | reverse complement strand
TACCCTCCTCGGTCGAGTAAGGCGACGCCGGAACCGTTACCGGCAGGCCGGGCTCACGGCCCGTCCTGCCGCTCGACCGGCGGCATGTCCGCCCGGATCACTTCGAGGGTGCGCTGCACGGCGCCGCGCCCTTCTTCCACCAGCCGGGCAGCGGCCCCGGCCATCCGCTGACGCTGCTGCGGGTCGGCCAGCAGATTTTCCAGCTCGGCGCCGACCGCGTCCGCATCGCGACCGACGCACAGTGCGTCCACCTCCCGCAGCCGGCGGGCGATATCGGCGAAATTGTGCATGTACGGGCCGGTGACGATGGCGGTGCCGGTCGAGGCCGGTTCCAGCAGGTTGTGCCCGCCCACTTCCTGCAGGCTGCCGCCGACGAACGCCACGTCTGCACAGGCGTAGAAGCTGGTGAGCTCGCCCAGGGTGTCGATCACAAACACGGCATCGGCCAGGTCCGGCTCCCGGGTCAGGGTCCGCGTGGCGGTACGCAGGCCGGCATCCACCGCCTGCTGGGTCACCAGGCGGAACCGTTCCGGATGCCGCGGCGCCCACAGCAGCAACAGGTCCGGCCAGCGCTGACGCAGGCGGGCATGGATGGCGAGCACCGCGGCTTCTTCATCCACGTGGGTGCTGGCCGCGATCCATACCGGACGCGCGCCCGCGCGCTCGCGGAACCGGCTGGCGAAGGCCTCCAGCGCCGGATCCACCGCCATGTCGTACTTCAGGTTGCCGGTGACCGCCACCTGCGTCTCCAGCGCGCCCAGGCGGCGGAAGCGGCGCCCGTCCTCCACCGACTGCGCGGCGATCACCCGCACTGTGCGCAGCGCCCGTGACACCAGCGGACGCAGGGTGCGGTAGCCACGCAGCGAGCGCGCCGACAGCCGCGCATTGACGATGTATACCGGCACGCCGTAATCACGGCAGCAGAACAGCAGGTTGGGCCACAGCTCGGTTTCCACGATCAGGCCCAGCTGCGGCTGGAAGTGATCAAGGAAGCGATGCACTGCGCCGGACAGGTCATAGGGCAGGTACACATGCTCGACCCGGTCGCCCCACAGCTTGCCCACCCGTGCCGAGCCGGTCGGGGTGATGGTGGTCACCAGCAGGCGCATGCCGGGACGCAGCTCCAGCAGCGCATCGACCAGCGGCGCGGCGGCGTTGACCTCGCCCACCGACACCGCGTGCACCCACAGCGTGGCCCGGTGCGGCTCGTCGGAGTAGGAGGCATAGCGCTCGCCCCAGCGCTGGAAATATTCCGTCTGCCGGAAGCCACGCCAGATCAGGTGGTACACCGTCACCGGCACCAGCACGTACAGCACGGCCGAATAGAGGGCGCGCAGCAGGCGTTCAACGAGGGTTTCGCGCATCGTGCAAGGATAGCCGTTCAGCCACGGCCCGTGCCGGCCATCGGGCGTTGCGTGCAGGTCATCGGGGGCATGGCGCCCTACAATCGCTCCATGTCGAACAAAGATTCCTTCCCTTCCCCGCCGCTGTCGCCGCGCCACTGGCCGTCATGGCTGGGCATCGGTCTGGCGGCGGCGCTGGCCCGGCTGCCCTGGGGACTGCAGCGCGCGCTTGGGCGCGTCATCGGCGCCACCCTGCGCGTGACCCTGTCCAGCCGCCGCAAGGTGGCCGCGCGCAATCTTGCGCTGTGTTTCCCGGAGCTGGACGCCAGCGCGCGCGAGCGGCTGCTGCGCGAGCACTTCGCGTCACTGGGCATCGCCCTGTTCGAGTTCGCCCGCGCCTGGTGGGGTTCCGTCGCTCCGCTGCGCCGCGGCCTGGTGGTCGAAGGCATGGAGCACATGGAGGCCGCGCGCGCGCAGGGTCGCGGCGTGATCGTGGTGTCCGGCCACTTCACCACGCTGGAAGTGTGCGGGCGCCTGATGTGCGAGCACGCGCCGCTGGCCGGCATGTACCGGCCCCACGCCCAGCCGGCGATGGAATGGGCGGTGCGCCGCGGGCGCGCCCGCTATGCCACGGCCATGTTCCCCAAGCAGGATGTGCGCGGCACGCTGCGCCACCTCAAGCGCGGCGGCCTGCTGTGGTATGCCCCCGATCAGGATCCCAGCCGCGGTGATGCGGTGTACGTGCCGTTCTTCGGCCAGCCTGCGCACAGCCTCACCTCCACCCACCAGCTGGCGCGGATGTCGGGGGCGGCGGTGCTGCTGTTCCAGCACGAGCGCCGCGACGATGGCGGCTACACCCTGCGCCTGCTGCCGGTGGAGGATTTCCCTTCCGGCGACGCCACCGCCGACACTGCGCGCATCATTGCCGGCATCGAGCAGATGGCGCGCGCGGCCCCGGCGCAGTACCTGTGGATCCACCGTCGCTTCAAGCGCCAGCCCGACGGCAAAAACCTCTACGCCGACGCTCCCTAGGAGCGCACGTGGCGCGCCTCTAGGTGGACGGGGTTTCTTCGTCCCGCGCGAGCAGGCTGCCGGCGTAGAGCGCGGCCAGCATCAGGGTCAGGCCGCCCCAGAACGTGGAATAGAACGCCAGGTGGGTGTTGAGCGGGAACACCGTCACCGCCAGCGCCAGCATGGCCGGACGCGCCCGGTCACGCGCCTGCCGGGTGGAGAAGCGCCACGCGCGCCACGCCAGCGCCGCCCCGGACAGCCACAGCAGCAGACCGATCAGGCCGGTCTCGCTGAGGACCTCCAGCACGATCTGGTGGGCATGGAACGCAGGCCCGTCGCCCCAGGCGGCCAGGTACTCCGGATCGGGATCGCAATCGGGATAGGCCTCGCGGAATCCACGCACGCCCACGCCGTTGATCGGGCTCTGGCGCACCATGCACAGCGCCGCGCTCCAGATGCGTACCCGCCCGGACAGCGCCACGTCCACGCCCGACTCGTCGGCAGTGGCCAGCTGGGCGGTGCGTTCCACCCGCTCCTGCACCTGCGGCGACACGAAGGTCAGGATCGCGAGCATTGCGGCGCCGCCGACGAATACCCCCAGCATCCGCTTCCAGCCCACCAGGGTCCAGCCCGACAGCACCAGCACCAGCGCATAGGTGATCCACGATGCCCGCGCCCCTGCGAGCAGGATCACCAGGCCCACCAGCACTACGGCCACCACCCAGCCGCCGATACCGAACCGCTGCGCCACGGGGAACATCAGGAACGGCGACAGGCTTGCCAGCACCAGTCCGAGCTTCAGGTTGCAGGGCCCAAGCACCCCGCCCAGGCGGTCGGCCGCCATCACCTGCTCCACCGTGCACATCGGCCGGTCGCTGATCAGCTGCTTGAAGCCATCGATACCGAAAAACAGCGGACTGGTGCCGATGAACGCCTCGGCCAGGCCGTCCAGCGTCCAGACCGCCACGATCACCGCCAGGCCACCGAAGGTGATCGTGCGTCCGCGGCTGTCAGCCACCGCCGAGGCCACCAGCCACAGGAACGGCAGGTAGCGCAGATCCACCAGGGATTCGCGCAGCGCCCGCGGCCCGTCCACCGCACCGATCGTGGAAATCAGCTCAGGCAGCCAGTACGCGCAGAACAGCACGCTGGTCAGCGCCCAGGCCTGCGGACTCAGCAGCGCCGTGCCCTGGGCGAAGCGTGCCAGCAGCAGCCGGGAGATCGCCACCAGGGCGCCCAGCACCATCACCCCCTCCGCATATCCCGGCGCGGGCCACAGGGCCACGAAGGCGAGTACGAAATGGGGCGACCAGCGCCATCCCGGCGCGGCCGCGGACTGGTCAGCGGTCGTAGAGTTCGTCATACACGGAAAGCGTGGCGTCCTGCATCGCGGACAGGGTATACGGGATCGTAGCTGGAGGATCGGGCGGCGCCGCCAGCAGCATGCGCGCGCGGGCCGCCAGGGCCTGCAGGTCGAACGGTGGCACGGCGCCCTCCGGCGCCAGCTGGCCCAGCACCTCACCGGCGCCGCCATGGTCCCAGCCCAGCACGGGCCGGCCCACCGACAGCGCCTCCAGCACGGTGCGGCCGAAGGCTTCCGGCTTGCGCGAGAGCTGCAACACCAGGTCGCTGGCGGCGTAGGCGCGGGCGATGGCCGAGGTGGATGGCGTGATGGCCACGGCATCTGCAATGCCGTGGGCCGCGGCTTCGCGCTCGAGCTCGGCGAGATACCGCTCCCGGCCGGCCTCGCGGGCGCCCGGCATCCACAGCCGTGCATCCATCCCGGCGGCGCGCAGCGCGGCCAGCAGCGCCAGCGCATCGGCATGGCCCTTCAGCCGGGTGCCACGCCCGGGCAGCAGCAGCAGCGGCCCGTTCCCCGACAGCGCCGGGAACTGTCCCGCCACGCTGGCACGGGCCGCGCGGTCGGGATGCGCGCTGCGCGGGAAATCACCGGGATCGATACCGCGCGGGATCACCCGCAGCGTCTCCCGCCGGGTCTGCGGGTAGTGGTGGCATACGTAATCGCGCACCGTCCGCGACACGCAGATCACCCGCTCGCCGCTGGCCATGATGGCGCTGTAGCGGGAGGGAGAATTGAGGCCGTGAACGGTGGTGACCCAGCGCGGACGGCGGTCGACGGGCAGGCCGCGCAGCGCGCGCCAGCCAAGCCAGGCCGGCAGCCGCGAACGTGCATGGACGATATCCGCCCCGACCGCCTGAAGCAGACGCCGCAGCGCCGGAACGTGGCGCAGGGTCAGCAGGGATTTGCGGCCGATATCGAGCGTGTGATGGCTCGCTCCGGCCGCTTCAAGTTCCGGCACCAGGCGGCCGCCCGCGGACACCACCAGCGCACGGTGTCCGGCGCGGACCAGCGCCTGGGCGATCTCGATGGTGGAGCGTTCAACGCCGCCCGCTTCCAGCGCCGGCAACAGCTGGACCACGGTCAGGCGCCTGGGCCCGGGCATGGCGGCGGCTTGGCGGCGGCCTGGTGGCGCCGCGGCCTCAGTCGACCAGGACGAAGTGCGAGCTGCAGTACGGGCAGCTGGTCTCGCCGCCGTCATCCTCGATCGGCAGGTACACGCGCGGATGCGAATTCCACACCGCCATCGACGGCAGCGGGCAGCTCAGCGGCAGCTCGCTGCGACGGACCTCATAGGTCTGCCGGGCGTTGGCCTGTTCGGAAGAAGGAGTGGCTGCTGTCATGGCGGTGGAAATGCATCAGATGGACCGGGCGCCAGTTTAACCTGTCCGCGTGCGCACCGGCGGCACCGGACCGGTCGTCAGCCGATCCAGCCGCGCCGCTGCGCCCGGCGCGCATACCAGACCAGCGCAGTGGCGATACCGATCAGCAGGACCGCCATCGGCAGCCCCGCTGCACCGGAGACCTGCCATGCCGGCGTGAATGCATAGACGCCGCCCATCTGCAGCACCACGGCCAGCAGCGACAGCGCAAAAGCGGGAACCGCCCATGCCCGCCGCAGCAGCAGGCCAAACGCCCCCGCCACGCCGGCGAACACCGCCACCGCGTAGGCAATCGTCAGCCAGCCGGGCATGGCCTCGTAGACCATCCGGCGATCGGCGGGCATGGCCGCAACCTGCTCCGGAGTGACGGAGGTCTGCATGATGAACATCACCACGCCAACGATGTTCCAGAACAGCGCCAGCCAGCCGATCACGCGCAGGCTCGCGGGTACGTTTGAAGCATTCATGGGTCGGCTCCCCTCTGCAGTGGCCGCAGTGTAAGCCCGGGCGGGCCCCGGCTACAGCCAGCCTTTCTGCCGCGCCAGCCGGTAGGCCTCGATCCGGTTGCCCACGCCGAGCTTGCCGATCGCCTCGGACAGGTAATTGCGCACCGTGCCCTGTGACAGCTGCAGCTGCGCCGCGATCTCCCCGGCGGAGCGGCCCTCCCCGGCCAGGCGCAGCACCTGCCGCTCCCGGTCGCTGAGCGGATCGGCCTCCGACCAGGCTTCCAGGGCCAGCTGCGGATCGATCGCCCGCCCGCCGCCATGGACCGTGCGCAGCGCCGCCGCCAGCTGCTCGGCCGGCGCGTCCTTGAGCAGATAGCCGGACACGCCTGCATCCAGTGCCCGGCGCAGGTAACCGGCCCGGGCAAACGTGGTGACGATGACCACCCTGACCGGCAGCGCGTGGCGCTGGATGCGCTGGGCGAGTTCGAGCCCGGTCAGGCCCGGCATCTCGATATCGGTCACCAGCAGATCCGGCGTGAGCCGCTGCAACTCGCGCCACGTGCCTTCGCCGTCGGCACAGGCGCCCAGCACCTCGATGTCAGGCTCAAGCCCGAGCAGCGCGGACAGCGCGCCGCGCACCAGCGCCTGGTCTTCGGCCAGCAGGATCCGGATCATCCGCGCACGCTACCAGACCGGCACCGCACCAGCGCGCGCCTACGGGGCATCGTCATTGGCAGCCAGCGGAAGGCGGGCTTCGATCCGGGTGCCGCCGCGCCCGCCGGGTTCGATACGCAGGCTGCCCTGGGCACGTTCCAGGCGCTCACGCATGCCTGCCAACCCATTGCCCGGAACGATCGCGCCGCCGCGGCCATCATCCTCGATCAGCAGCACCGCCTCGCCGCCCTCGACCGATAACGTCACGCTGGCCGCACCCGCGCGCGCGTGGCGCTGGATATTGGTCACCGCCTCGCGCACGGTCAAGGCGAGGATCGACTCCACACCGCGCGGCAGGCGCAGGTCATCCTCTGTGCCGCGGAACGCGTAGGCGAAATCAACGCCATCGGTTTCCAGCAGCAGCCGGGCCGAAGCCAGCTCGCCGGCCAGTTCGGCAGCACGGATCCCGCTGACCGCGCGCCGCACCTGGTCGAGCGCCTGCCGCGCACCGGCCGCCACCTCCTCGATCTCGCGCCTTGCGGACGCCGGATCGCGGGCCACCAGGCGGGCGGCCAGGTCCGACTTCAGCGCCACCATCGACAGGGTCTGGCCGAGCAGGTCATGCAGGTCGCGGCCGATCCGCTCGCGTTCGGCGCTGGTGGCCAGCCGGCGCACTTCTTCCTGCGACAGCTTCAACGCTGCATCGCTGCGCTGGCTGATGCGGTCCACCTGCACCACCACGCCCACGATCAGGGTCACCAGCGGCATCCACACCACCGCCTGCCACGGATAGCCGAGCAGCACCGCGAAGGCCACGAACCCGCCACCCAGCAGCAGCACCTGTCCCACCACCGCCCAGGCCGTCCCGCGCCAGTGGGCATGAAGGAACACGCAGCCGAAGACGAAGTAGGACATGCCCGAGGGATACCAGGGCAGCAGCACCAGGCACAGCGCGATCATCGCCGCCGCGTAACGCCAGGCCGTCTGTGCCGGCGCCAGCAGCACCCGCAGGTAGAGCGCGATGAACAGCGGATACGACACCGCGGTCAGCAGCCACCAGCGCCCGCTGTAGCCGCCGGGCGCAAAGGCCGGAGTGATGAATACCCATGCCGACCACAGCAGGTGCACCAGCTCGACCCAGGGCGACCGCCCCCGCCGTATTGCATCCGTGGCGATCGAGTCCGGCGCTGGTGGCAGCCAGCGCTGCAGCAGGCGGTTGAGGGTCATGGCTCAGCGCAGCTCGATGTGATCAAGGACGAACTCGAAGGATCCCCCAGGCTGGCCGGCGGTGAAAGCAATACCGCGCAGCTGTGACAGATCCGCCCCGGCGAAGTCGGCCAGTGCCAGCCGCACCTCGGACCATTCCGCCCCGGCCTGGAAGGCCAGCGTGCTCGGCATGCCCTGCACCGACGGACCGGAAAACAGCATGGCGTTGTAGGTGCGACCGTCACCACGCACCCGGAACACCAGCGTGCTGCGGGCCGATGCATCCATCGGCTGCATGGGTTCGGCCGCGGGGAAGAACATCACTCCCGCCCAGGGGAACGGGAACCCGGGCCTGATCATCCCGCTCACCGCCAGCGCGCCGGCCGTACCGTCCGCCCCATCCGGCACCAGCCGATGCTCGACCGTGGAGGTACCGCCAGCCATCTGGTCGGTGGTGACCTGCCAGCTGCCGAAGGCCGCCTGGATCGCAGCGCCATCGAAATCACTGATCAGGGTCTGCTCCGGCAGCACCTCTGCAGCCTGGACGGCAACGGGGGGATCCCGTTCGATCCGGTAGCCGTTCTTCCACACGCCCGCGATCGCCCGCGTGGCGGTGATGTCGGTGAGCGGGTCGCCATTCACCAGCAGCAGGTCGGCACGCTGGCCCGCGGCGATGCGCCCACGATCATTGATCCCGAAGCGCTTCGCCGGCAACGCAGTGGCGGCAGCCAGGGCCTGGGCCGGGGTCAGGCCGGCACGGACCAGCAACTCCAGCTCGCCGTGAAGGCTCACCCCGTGCGCGGTGCCCGGGTTGGGCGCATCGCTGCCGGCAAGGATCGTGATACCGGCCTCATGCAGGGCACGCACGCTGGCCGTGGCCTGCTGCAGCCGGTGGTTGCACGGCACGCCGGGGATCACCGCCCGTAATGTCGCCCGCTGTTCGCCGGTGAGCAGCGGCCCCAGCTGGGGATCATCCGCCAGCGCCGCGCCCTCGTCCGAACCGGAAAACGCAGCCAGCACCGAGAGCGTGGGCATCACAAACGCATCGCCCGCCAGCGCCGCGTCGATAAAGCCCTGGTCCACCGGCCGGTCGGCAAAGATGTGCACCAGCCCATCCGCGCCGGCTTCGATGGCGTGGCGGGAATCATCCAGCGTCGAGGCGTGCACCACGGCCAGCCGACCTGCGCCCTGGGCGGCATTGATCACCGCGGTCACCTGCGCAGGCGCGAGGGTAGGCAGCGCGGGCGCGCCGGGGTATGCACTCATGTCTTCGACGATCAGCTTGATGAAATCCACGCCTTCCCCAAGCCGCTCGGCGATGAACGCCGGCACATCGGTGCCGGCATCGACCGCCGGCACCGGGAAGCGGTACTGCGTACCATGCCCGCCCGGCGCGGTGACCGCATAGCCCGACGCCCACAGATCGGCCTGGCCGGTATCGGCCAGCGATTCGCGATCGGCGCGAAGCCGGGGCAGGCGATCAACCACGCCGTGCATGTCGAACGCGGTGGTGACGCCAAAGCGCACCGCATCGCGGCGGGCATCGCCCCAGGCATGCACATGGGCATCGATCAGTCCGGGCAGCAGGGTTTTGTCCGCGCCCTCGACCACCGGCAGCTCATCGGGAATCGGGCCCTCCGCTCCCACCGATTCGATCTTGCCGTCGCGGACCACCACGGTGGCCACGCCCCGGTCCCGCTCGCCGTCGAATACCCGCACGTTGCGGATGACGAAACTGTTGCCAGCCGAGGCGTCAGCCTCACCTGCAGCCTCCTTCGCGGCCCCGTCGGCCCTGCCCTGCAGCGCCACGGCCAGGCCAAGCGTGGCCACCAGCACGGTAAAGCCAAGGATTTCCGGCAGTCGTTTCATGGCTCGATTCTCCACAGTGATTGGTATCGGCTCAGGTGGCCGCGGACAGCCGGCGCCGGGCAAGGAGGAACAGCACCGCGGTCACCACCGCCAGTACGGCCAGGTGCAGCCACAGGGCACCACCGCTGTCCAGGCCGATGACCTTCATCGCCACCTGCCCCAGGTGATAGGCCGGCCACACCGGCGCGAGGCGGGTGAACACCTCGGGAAGGACCGACAGCGGCATCCACAGGCCCGACAGGAACGCCATCGGCAGGAACAGGATATTGACTACCGCCACCGCGGCGTTGCCTCCCACCAGGCTGCCGATGTAAAGCCCGATCGCGCAGAAGGGCAGCACGCCCAGCACGTTCACCACAAACAGCGTGACCCACTGCCAGGGCGCCAGGGACACCCCGCCCAGGATGTGCGCCAACCCCGCCAGCAGCAGTGAAATCACCGCGGCAAACGCCATCGCCGCCACCATCTTCGCCACCAGCCATGCGCCCGGCGGCGCAGGCAGCGCGCGCTTGAGCCGCAGCAGGCCCCGCTCGCGATCATGGGCGATGCCCGCGCCAAAGCCGAACAGGGCCGCACCCATGATCCCGAACACGCCATAGCCGGCCAGCATGTATTCCGCCTGCCCGCTGCCGCCCGACAACAACACGCCGAACAGCAGATAGAAAGCCGTGGGAAACAGCAGCGTGGGCAGCACGAACGCGGGCTCGCGCAGCTGCCTCAGCAGCTCGTACCCGGCCTCCAGCACATAGCAGCGCCAGACCGGGAAAGAGGGAGTGCGGGCAATGGTGTCCATCAGGCGGCCTCCTGCTCCTGGGTGGAATGTTCGCGGGTGAGATGGATGAAGGCATCGGCAAGGCCGGCGCGCAGCACTTCCAGCTCATGCAGGGCCGGATCGGCTTCGAGCAGGAGGCGCACAACCGGCTCGGCCAGCGCGGCCACGATCTCCAGCCGCCCCGCGTCACTCGAGGCGGACAGCACCCCGGGCCAGCCGGATACCTGGTCCGCATCGAGCGTGGTAATGCAGCGGATCCGGCGCTGGGCCACGCAGGAGCGGATCCCGGCGAGGCTGCCCGAGGCCACCACCCGGCCGCGATCCAGCACCACCACCCGGTCCGACAGCGCTTCCGCTTCCTCCAGGTAATGGGTGGTCAGCAGCACGCCGCAGCCCTCGGCCACGAGCTCGCGCACCGCCTGCCACAGCTGCTGGCGGGCCTGGATGTCCAGGCCCGTGGTGGGCTCATCCAGAAACAGCATCCGCGGATGACCGCAGATGGCCAGCGCAAACTGGACGCGGCGCTGCTGCCCGCCCGAGAGCCTGTCATAGCGACGATCCAGCAGTCCCTGCAGGCCTGCCAGCGCCACGCAGCCATCAACACTGCGCGGCCGCGGGTAATAGCTGCGGGTCAGGCGCAGCAGCTCGCGCACCTTGAGGTCGCCGTGCAGGCCGCCGTCCTGCAGCATCACGCCAGTGCGCCGGCGCGCATCCATCGCCCCCGGGTCACGGTCGAACAGTTCCGCGTGGCCGGCATCCGGCTCCAGCAGCCCCAGCAGCAGACCGATCGCGGTGCTCTTGCCGGCGCCGTTGGCACCCAGCAGTGAAACGACTTCGCCTGCGTGTACGGCAAGGTCCACGCCATCCAGCGCGGTGACCTGTCCATAGCGTTTGCCGGCGGCCCGCAGTCTGGCCAGCGGCGCGCCGGCCTCCGTCCGGGCGGCATGGGCGGGGATGTCGTGATGGCGGTTGATGTCCATGGCGCCATCCTCCGCGCATGCGCCCGCTGGTAACAGTCGCAACGGTCAGCCGGTGGAGATGACAGCTGTCACGTGACTCCATGACACCCGCGGTTTAGGCTGGCCCACGGCCCCCGCCATCCGGGGACATCCGCACCAACGGCAGAGCCGATGAACAGCAAAGCTGACCTGCTCAGGGAACTTCGTATCGATCGCTCCCCCGGCCCGCCGCCCTCGCGGCGATGGATCTGGATTGCCGTGGCCATCGTGATTGCGCTGGTGTTGCTGCTCGCAATATCGGCACTGTCCGGACGCGGCGCACCGGTCGAGGTCCAGGTGGCACCGGTGGTCTCCAGCAGCAGCGCAGCCCCGGCCTCGGTACTGGATGCCAGCGGCTACGTGGTTGCCAGGCGCATGGCCACGGTGTCGGCCAAGATCACCGGCCGCGTGCGCGAGGTACTGATCGAAGAAGGCATGGAGGTGGAGGAAGGCCAGGTCATGGCCACCCTCGATCCGGTGGATGCCGACGCCCAGCGCAACCTGTCCGCGGCCCAGCTTGCCGCGGCCCGCACCCAGGTGGCCAATGTCCAGGCCCAGCTCACGGAGGCCGAAGCCAGCGCCCAGCGGCTGGCGTCACTGGTGGACCAGCAGCTGGTGTCGCGCGCCCAGTACGACCAGGCCGTGGCCCAGCGTGACTCGTTGCGCGCCCAGCTGGCCTCCACCCAGCGCCAGGTGGACGTGGCCAGCGACCAGCTGCACATCGCCGACCTGGGCGTGGACAACACCATCGTGCGCGCCCCGTTCGCGGGCGTGGTGATTGCC
>DXCY01000071.1 GCA_019115725.1 Candidatus Luteimonas excrementigallinarum | reverse complement strand
GTCCAGCGGCGCGCCGGGGCGGGCCTGCTCAAGCACGCTGAACTGCAGCCCGTGCAGGGCCAGGTGCCTGCCCACCCAGTCGGCGTGGGCAGCGGGTACCACGTAGCCGCCCTGAGGCGCGGTCACGGTGTGGGAGGGCGCCAGTTCGTCGCGCAGCGGAACCTGCCAGACCTCGGGCGTGGTTTCGTCGTAGCGGGTCGCTGGCGCGCCGGAAATCGGCGAGGGCTCGCGGGTCCAGGCGTAGCCGCGGAAGTCGATGGTGCGGGCCGCTTCAGTGGCCTCGTACTCCAGCGGTACGGGCTGCCCGGCCAGCTGCGTCGCGCGCGCATCGGCGGCGTGGGCTGCCTGCAGCCAGTTGCCGCCATGCTGCGCCAGATGCTCAAGCACCGAGACGATGAGGTTCCTGGTCAGCGCCACGCGCACCGGGTACTCCTTCCATGAATGCGTTTCGACCAGCATGGAGAAGCGGTTGCGCAGCCAGAAATAGCCGGTGGAAAAACGCGGCGGGTACACATTGGCAACGAAACCGGAGGCCGGGTTGTCGTATTCGGCCAGCGAGGGATAGAAGGGCAGGGGCAGGCTGCCCTGTCGTGCCAGGTCGTTGATCACCCCGTCGCGAAGCGCGAGGCCGATGTGGCGCAGCTGTTCGTCACCGGCATGCAGCGGCTCCATCTGGATGGCGATGTCGTGTTCGAACTGGGCGCCGTTGGTGGCGTGCAGGTCCACCTGCAGCAGCGGATCCCAGGCCTCGATGAGGCGGAGCATGGCCTGCATCTCCGGCGCGTCGGCCTTGGCGTAATCGCGGTTGAGGTTGAGGTTCTGCGCGGTGGCGCGCCAGCCGGATTCGCGCGGGCCGCGCTGGTTGGGCCGGTTCCAGGCTTCGAAGCGCTCGTGGCCGTCCACGTTGAAGACCGGTACGAACAGCCAGACCAGGTTGTCCAGGCTGCCAGCGGCGGCCTCGTCGACCAGGATCTGGCGCAGCGCCAGGAAGCCGGCGTCCTTGCCGTCCGCCTCGCCGGGATGGATCCCGCCCTGGATCAGTACCACCGGCAGGCCGCGCTGCCGTGCTTCTTCAGGCTCGAACGCACCGCTGCGGGTGATCGCCAGCGCCTGCAGCGGCCGGCCTTCCGGGCTGGTGCCGTAGTTGAAGCAGCGCACGGCGTCGGGATGGGCGGCGGCAAAGGCTTCGCACAGCTGCTGCACTTCATCGTAGCGGCCGGTCTCCACATAGCCGGTGCGCTCGGCGTGGGTGGTCAGGTCGGCCGACTGCGCGATCGCGGGGAGCGGTGCCAGCGCGAGCACCAGGGCGATGGAGGAGAGCAGGCGGGTCAGCGGCGGGCGGGTGTGATCAACCATGGGCGAGAGGCATTGGACGATGGAGCGGGCAATGATGCCTGCTTCGTGCCGACTCATGCCCGCCGCATGCCCACCCCATGCCCGCGGCATGGCGGCACCACAGCCGTGGCCCGGCCGGATGCCTTCCGGCCCTGTACTTGCACGGTCGTTCCATTGCACGATCCCCGCTCGCGCAGGAGCGCTGGACCCGGATTTTCCATGGAATCGATCGTCACCTACCTCATCGTCGGCGTCACCGCGCTCGTCTCATGGCGGGCCTTCAGCGACCACAAGCTGCTGGCGCGCCTGATCCTGTGGCCGCCGGCGATCTCGCGCAATCGGCAGTACGAGCGCCTGGTGACCCACGGGTTCATCCATGCCGATTGGATGCATCTGCTGTTCAACATGTTCACCCTGTTCTTCTTCGGCCGGGTGATGGAGATGTTCTTCTCCCAGCGGATCGGCCCGTTGGGCTATCTGGCGTTCTACCTGTCGGCGATCGTGGTGGCGATCATGCCCACCTACATCAAGCACCAGAAGGACGCCAGCTATCGCAGCCTGGGCGCTTCGGGCGCGGTATCGGCGGTACTGTTCGCCTTCATCCTGCTGGCGCCCTGGGAGCGGATCTACATCATGCCGATCCCGATCGGCATCCCGGCGTTTGTATTCGGCGGGTGCTATATCGGTTACAGCATCTGGATGGACCGGCAGGGCGGTGGCAACGTGAACCACAGCGCCCATCTGTGGGGTGCGGTGTACGGCATGTTGTTCACGGTGATGCTGGAGCCGCAGGTGGCCAGCACGTTTCTGGCGCGGCTGATGAATCCCTGACGCGGAGTTTTCGCCTCCGCCGCCCGGTTGCCGCGCGGGTCCAACGATCACGGCCCCTGCAGGCCGGCTGTGCTATCCACCAATGGCCTGTCACAGGCATGACGCAAGCCATTGGAGGAATAATGCAGATCACCCGAGCCAAAGCGGTCGCCCTGCTCAACAAGGGCGAGATGCAGCTCTACGACGACAGCCGCCACAACCCCATCCGCAAGTTCAGCGTCAGCCAGCTGGAAAGCCGGATTACCCGCGCACGCGGCGTCCGCGACCGCGCCCGGGATCTCGTGCGCAGGCAGAAGCTCAGTTCACGCCAGCAGACCGGCAGCAAGCGCGGCACCAGCGGCAATGCCAACCAGCGCAGCAAGGACAAGGTGGAAATCCTTGCCGACATCCTCAAGCGGTTTGAAACCCGGCTGGGCGATGCGAAAAAGGAAGCGAAGGCGTCGGAGAAGGAGAGTGCAGCCAGCCCGCGCGTCCGCAAGGCAGCTGTCAAAAAAGCGGGCGTACAGAAGACAGCTAGAAAGAAGACAGCCGGAAAGAAGACGGCACGCAAGGGCACGGATGGCACCGGCAAGCGGGTGACGGCCAAACAGGCCCTGCGCAGCACGCGCAAGGTGCTGGCGGCCAAGCAGGAAGCAGCGCGCCAGCCCAAGCCCTGGCAGGAGGTAGGCAGCCACGGCGGACAGGTGTCGGGCGAGGGTTTCCAGAGTGGCTCGGCGGCGCGGCGCGCGGCCGACCTGCATGCCGGTGAAGCCCGGCTTCCAGCCATCCATGGCAGCAGCGCCACCCGCGACCGGATCAGTCAGGGAAAGCGCGACAGCCATGATTCCGGCGACTGATCCGACGGCCGTCCACCCGTTCGGCAGGAGGTGACCGGTGTGCGGCAGTGCAGCACGCCCCATTCACACTTTCTGGAAAAAGTAGGGTATTGTGCGCTCACTGTTCACAGCCGGGATCACGGTACATCGTGGCTCCGATGCGGTAGATCTAGAAGCTGTACGGTTGGCTCCGGCCGGTCGGGACGATCCGCTCCATCGCTTTCGCGTTACCCCTTGCTCGACAGTCGCGGCACCGCATATGGCGGGTCGTGTATCTACCAACAAACTGTAGTACCCAAGGAGTAACAACATGTCTGAGCGTCAGAGCGGCACCGTCAAGTGGTTCAACGATGCCAAGGGCTTCGGCTACATCACCCCGGAAAACGGCCAGGACGTTTTCGTCCACTTCCGTTCCATCCAGGGCACCGGCTTCAAGTCGCTGCAGGAAGGCCAGCAGGTGACCTTCAAGGTCGTGCAGGGCCAGAAGGGCCTGCAGGCTGACGAAGTCGAGCCGATGTAATTCCGGTTCACACCGGATACTGGAAAACCCGGCTTCGGCCGGGTTTTCTTTTGCCCGCAATCCGGGAGCCGGGTTGAGCAGAGGGGCTGCATCGCTTCATCACACGGCTCGTCCTATCCTGTTCACAAACCACGTATCAGCTACAAAGGGGAGCAGGCGATGAGGATGGGACGCGCAGCGATGGTTCTGGTGATGGCGTGGGCGCTGGCCGGCTGCGGGCAGGAGGATGCCGATGCGGTGCCCGCGGGCGGGGTGCCGGACATCATCGACGAACGCACGACGGACCGCTCCGCTGCGGACGCAGGACTCACCGCCACGGGCGACGCCAATGCGCAGCCTCCCTCGCTGGAGGATGTGATCGAGCGCGACCCGCGGTATCTGGTGGGTATCAGCTACCCGCCCGAGGCCCGCGCGTGGCCGGGGCTGGCCCGGGAGCTGGCGGCGTTTGCCGAAGCGGCGCGCGCCGACCTGCGCGAGGCGGTGGCCAGCCTGGGTGAGGGCCGACCGACGGCCCCCTATGATCTGGTGCTGGACTTTTCCATGCTGGCTGAAACCGCGGACGTCGTGGCCGTGGCTGCGGATGGCAGCAGCTATACCGGCGGCGCCCACGGCAACCCGCTGGTGGCGCGGTTTGTGTGGCTGCCGCGGCACGAGCGCATGCTGACCGCGGATGCATTGATGGCCGATGCACAGGGCTGGCGGGCAGTGTCGGATTACGTGCGCGAGCAGCTGCATGCGCAGATGCTGCAGCGGCTGGATGCGGAAGACATGGAACCCGAGGATCGCCGCCGGTTGCTCGGCTCATCCACCCGGATGATCGATGAGGGCTCCACCCCGGATCCGGAAAACTTCGCCCACTTCGAACCGGTGATGACTGCCGGCGGGCGTATCCAGGCGCTGCGTTTCGTGTTCCCGCCGTACCAGGTGGGTCCGTATTCGGACGGCGTGCAGTCCGTGGTTGTGCCCTCCGAGGTGCTGCGTCCGCACTTGGCCGAACCGTGGCAGGAACTGTTCGCAGGCAACTGAACTGCGCCAGGCGCAGCGTCCGTTCCGGCGCCGGCGCGCTGGGGGTGTGCTGGTCACGTATTGATGACGCGCTAGTATGGGGGGCGACGGATTTTCCTGGATGCAACTCCTTGAGGGGTGGAGATGGGAGATTACGATCGTTACCGGCAGCGCGTTGAGGCGCTCCTGGCAGATGCCGACGTGCGCCTCGGGGGAGAACGCGACTGGGACCTGCAGGTCCATGACCCCCGCTTCCATGCACGGGTGCTGGGTGAAGGTTCGCTTGGCCTTGGCGAGTCCTACATGGACGGCTGGTGGGAAACGCGCTCGCTCGATGGCCTGCTGCTGAGGCTGATCCAGGCCGGGCTGGGCAACCGGGTGTACGGTGCGGCCGAGGTGGCCGACGGCGTGGCCGCCTGGTTCGTCAACCGCCAGCGCGGCCGCCGCAGCTATGAAGTGGGCGAGCGCCATTACGACCTGGGCAATGACCTGTACCAGGCCATGCTCGGCGCGCGCATGGTGTACAGCTGCGGCTATTGGCGCAACGCGGACAGCCTGGATGCCGCGCAGGAAGCCAAGCTCGATCTGGTCTGCCGCAAGCTCGGCCTGAAACCGGGCATGCGCGTGCTGGATATCGGCTGCGGCTGGGGCGAGATGCTGAAGTTCGCTGCCGAGCGCTACGGCGTGCAGGTGGTCGGCGTCACCATTTCCCGCGAGCAGGCGGAGTATGCGCGCCGGCTGTGCGAGGGCCTGCCGGTGGAGGTGAGGCTGCAGGACTACCGCAAGCTGGACGGCCGCTTCGATCGCATTGTCTCGATCGGCATGTACGAGCATGTGGGGGTGCGCAATTACCGCACGTTCTTCCGCGTCGCGCGTCGCAATCTCGCTGCCGACGGCCTGTTCCTGCTGCATACCATCGGCAGCAACGTGTCGCGCAACCGCACCGACCCGTGGATCGCCAAATACATTTTCCCGAACTCAATGGTGCCGTCGGCGGCCCAGACCACGCGCGCGCTGGAGCGCCGCTTCGTGATCGAGGACTGGCATAACTTCGGTGCTGACTACGACCGTACGCTGCAGGCCTGGCGGGACAATATCGAAGCCGCCTGGGAGCGGCTGCCGGAGCGCTATGACGAGCGCTTCCGGCGCATGTGGCGCTTCTATCTGGCCGGATCCATGGCCAGCTTCCGCGCGCGCCGCCTCAACCTGTGGCAGATCGTGCTGTCGCCGGAGGGTGTGCCGGGTGGGTACGTGGCGCCGCGCTGAGGCAGCGGGCTATTCCAACTCCGCTGTGGCGCGCAGCTGCCCGGCCGCCTGCTGCAGCGTGGCACCGACCTCGCCATCCAGGCGCAGCGTTGCCAGCGCATCCGCCCGCGTTGCGCCGCGGTTGAGGATCGCCAGCGGCTTGCCGGCCTCGCTCGCCAGCCGGGCAAAGCGGAATCCCGAATAGACCATCAGCGATGAGCCGGCGACCAGCATCGCATCGGTCTGCTCCAGCGCCTGCAGCGCCCGTCCCAGCCGATCGCGCGGCACGTTCTCGCCGAAGAACACCACGTCCGGCTTGAGCAATCCTTCGCAGATGGCGCACAGCGGCGGGTGATAGGCGGCCTCGGCATGGCTGGCAATGTCGGCATCGCCATCGGGAGCCGATGCCGCGGGGCCGGGATCCCAGCCGGGATTGGCCGCTTCCATCACGGCCTGCAGCGCATCGCGATCGCCCCGAGCCCCACAGCCCAGGCACACCACGGCCTCCAGGTTGCCATGCAGGTCGATGGCCTCCGGACTTCCGGCGCGCTGGTGCAGCCCGTCCACGTTCTGGGTCACCAGGATATCCACCGGTCCGTCGCGGCCCAATTCGGCGAGCGCATGGTGGGCCACGTTGGGCCGGGCCTGGACGAACTTCGGCCAGCCCACATGGCTGCGCGCCCAGTAGCGTCGATACACCACGGGATCGCCGGTGAAGGCCTGCCAGGTGACCGGGGCAGGGCGCTTCCACTGGCCGGCTTCGTCGCGGTAATCGGGAATGCCGGAACCGGTGCTGCAGCCGGCGCCGGTCAGCACGAATACGCGCTGGTGCCGTTGCAGGAAGTCGGCGAGCCGGGTGGCGGCGTCGGCCTGGGGCTGCGTGGCAGGGGTGATGCTCGACATGGGGCCATGCTAACTGCGGTGAAGTGCGGTGGGGCTGACGAACGGTCATGCAAGAAGGCTCGTCTTTCAGGTTCGGGGCTGCTTTTTCGATTTTTTTCGCGGTGACCTGACGGGCCCCGCTGCGGCCGGGAGACCTTTGCGCTCCATGTCCCCCGGCCTGCGCCTGCGGCTACGGCCTCCTCCTTTACTTACGCGCAA
>DXCY01000070.1 GCA_019115725.1 Candidatus Luteimonas excrementigallinarum | reverse complement strand
CGCGGCAGGCAGACCAGCGCGGTGAATGCCAGCAGGGTCTGCGCCACCATGCCGGTGGAAGGCGTCTTGGCCAGCAGTTCCCCGGTCGCGCCGGCCAGGTCCAGGCTGTTGCGGTTGAGCCAGAACACCGCGAACACCCCCACCGCCACCAGCGCCACCAGCTTGACCAGCGATTCCAGGGCGATGGCCAGCATCATTCCCGGCCGGTGTTCGGTGGCATCCACCTGGCGGGTGCCGAACAGGATCGCGAACAGCGCCATCGCCAGGGCCACGTACAGCGCCGGGTCGCTGAAGGTGCCGGTGGGCATGTTGCCCCCGCCCAGCACCTGCAGGCTCAGCGCCACCGCCTTGTATTGCAGTGCCAGGTACGGCACCGCGGCGATCAGCGCCACCAGCGCCACCATTGCGGCCAGCCGCTGGGAGCGGCCATAGCGGGCGGCAATGAAGTCGGCGATCGATACCGTGCTCTGGGACTGCGCGATCAGTGCCAGCCGTTCCAGGATCCGCCAGCCGAACAGCAGCAACAGCAGCGGGCCCAGGTAAATCGGCAGATAGCCCAGACCCTGGTGGGCAGCGGTGCCCACTGCGCCATAGAAGGTCCACGACGAGCAATACACCGCCAGGGCCAGGCTGTAGACCACCGGCCGCAGCGCCGGGCGTTGGGTGAAACCGGGATTGCGGTCGCCCCACCACGCCACCGCGAACAGCAGCGCGGCGTAGCCCAGCGATACCAGCAGCAGCACCCAGTTAGACACTCCCCGCCCTCACGGCCTGCACCGCGTCAGTGTACGCGCCGCGCCCCTCACCCGTAGGTCGGGGCTACACCCCCGATGCCAATCGCGACCCGCAGGTCGGGGCTACGCCCCCGACGCCAATCGCGACCTGTAGGTCGGGGCTACGCCCCCGACATCCCGCGCCACTCAAAGAAACGAATCCGCCAGCCGCGCAATCCCCTCCAGGCTGCGCTTGAAACGCGGCCGGGCCTGCCACTGCTCCAGCGACAGGTGCTTTGCATCGGCGAGGTATTCCGCTTCGATCTCGCGCATCCGCGCCACCACCCGCTGGTCGTAGCAGATCAGTCCGATCTCCGCGTTCAGGGCGAAGGAGCGGATGTCCAGGTTCAACGAACCGACCAGGGCGATCTCCTCATCCACACTCATATGCTTGGCATGCAGGAAGTGTGGCCGGTAGAGCGAGATTTCCACGCCGCAGGCCAGCAGCTCCTCGTAACAGGCCTCCTGGGCGAGATTTGCCAGCGGCTTGTTGTTGCTGGCCGACAGGATCAGCTGCACCTGCACCCCGGACAATGCGGCAATGCGCAGGGCGTTGAGGGTGCTGTCGTCGGGCACGAAATACGGCGTGGTAATGACCAGCCGGCGCTGGGCCAGGTGGATCAGCGTCTCCACCGTGTCGCGCGCGTTCGGGAAGGGGAAGGCCGGGCCGCTGGGCAGGAGCTGCAGGGCCATGTCCTCGTCCTGCAGCGGCCGCGCCGGGGAGACCTCCAGCATCTCCCCGGTTTCCAGATACCAGTCGACCGCGAACATCGCTTCCACGTGGGCGACCCCCGGGCCGCGGACTTCCGCCACCAGCTCGCGGTTGGGATGGCCGGGCACGAACCCGGCCGACGCCAGGTTCTGCGATCCAACGAAAGCCACATCGTCATCAATCACCGCCAGCTTGCGGTGGTTGCGCAGGTCCATCCGTCCGCTGCGCCGCCAGCGCAGGCCGCCGGGCAGCATGTCATGCACTTGTACTCCGGCCGCGCGCAGGGTGCGGGCGTAGGCGCGCAACCCGCGCTTGGCGCCGATTGCATCCAGCAGCAGGCGGCAGTGCACGCCCCGCCCGGCGGCCCGAACCAGCGCCTGCACCACCGCATCGCCCACGGCGTCGTCGTGCATCAGGTAATACAGAAGGTGCGCGCGCTGCTCCGCCGCATCGATCGCGCCGATCAGCGCCTGCAGCGAACCGTGGTAGTCATCCAGCAGTTCCACCGCATTGCCGCGCACCGGCATGAACCCGCCCAGCCGCTCGACCAGGGGAACGATCTCGCTGTCGGCGTCGGTACCCGGTGGAGTCCAGCGCAGCGCCGCCTGCGGCGCCTGGCCTTCGCGGATCGCTTCGGATGCCTCGGCCTGCCGGCGTACCCGTTCGCGCGACAGCCACGGGTGGCCGAGCAGCAGGTACAGGGGCAGGCCCACCAGGGGCAGGAATCCCACCAGCAGCAGCCAGCTGCGTGCGGCGGCAGGCGTGGTGCGGGTGGGGATCCAGAACAGGGCGGCAATGCGGATCAGCCAGTCGATGGCCAGCAGCCACAGGCCGATGTTGGAGTCGTGCTCGGGCATGGGGTGATTCTGGGTGCTGGGAGATGAACCTGCCATCGCGGGGCTTTGGGCGTGTTTGCGGAGGAGGCTGGTGGCGCGTTTTGAGGGGGCGTTTCCGGGTAAGGCTGGGTTGTTCCGTCGCGCGGGCGCGGGGGCCGGGGCCCTCCAGGGCGAATGTCCCCCGGCGCAGGCCTGCGGCCAACGCCTCCTCCTTGATTTCGCCCTGAAGCGCCCCGGCCCCCACGTGGCAGGCTGCCTGGTTGTTCAAGGGCAGGAGCAACAGCAAAGCTGGGGGTGGGAAGCCACTCGGGACGAGCCGTAAGCCGAGCCGCAGTGGGCGGGCGCCATCGCAGCGAAATAAAGGAGGAGGCATCCGCCCTGGGCGGATGCCGGGGGACATTCGCGGAGATGGCTCCCGCCCACTACGGCCCTTCAGCCCGGAGGGACTTCGTTCGAAGGACCGCTTTCCCACCCGCAATGCACGCCGCGGCGGCGAAAAACTGAACAGGGGCAAGGCTTCCGGAAATCCCCGAAAGAAAGGTGTTGACGTTCTTCAAACCCGCGCTAGAATGTGCGGCTCCCTCACCGGAATGCTTCGAGCTGAACGGGGAGGGGGTTGGAAGCAGTCAGCGTCACAAGGTGTTGACAGCAACCAAATCCGCGCTATCATGTGCGGCTCCCCTCGGGAAGTTGTGAGGGGTTGGGATCAAGGCGCTGAGGCCTGG
>DXCY01000008.1 GCA_019115725.1 Candidatus Luteimonas excrementigallinarum | reverse complement strand
GGTGGTGTATCACGACGCCACCATCAACCCCACCCTGTGCACCCCCGATGCAGACGCCGGTCCCGGGGTGGTGGCCGGCCCGGTGCGCGCGCTGACCGTGGCCCAGACCAGGCAGTTCGACTGCGGCACCCAGGTACGAGACATCTACGACGTGCCCGGCTACCAGGCCGTGCCCGGCGAGCGCATCCCCACGGTGGAGGAAGTGCTGCGCGAGTTCGCCGACACCGACGTGACCTTCTACGCCGAGACCAAGGTGCCCAAGCCGCGGGAGGGCGTGCCCGATATCGACACCACCCTGTTCGCGGTGAAGATCGACGAACTGGTGCGCAAATATGGGCTTGAGGAGCGCTTCATCCTGCAGTCGTCGGACTACCGCACCATCGACGCCCTGCACGCCATCAACCCGCGCATCACCACCTGCCTGCTGCGCGCGCACGACTGGGACCATCGCGAGTTCCTGGCCACCCTGCGCAAGCACAACGCCGGCTGCATCCTGCTCCGCGACAACATCACCAGTGCCGACGAGGTCCGTCAGCTGCAGGAAGAAGGCATCCTGGTGTATTCGGAAGTGATCGACTCGCAGGAGCAGTGGGAGCGCTACGTGCACCTGGGCGCGGACGTGATCTTCACCAACCACCCTGAAGGCGCCATCGAGTACCTGCGAAGCATCGGCCTGCGCGACTGAGACTGCCCTTCCGGCGATGCCGTGGGTCTGCAGCCGCGGCATCAGTCGGGCGGTGCCTGGTGTCCGGAAAACAAAAAACCCCATGAAAATCATGGGGTTTGATGTGGAATCCGGATGGTGGCTATGGGTGGACTCGAACCACCGACCCCAGCATTATGAGTGCTGTGCTCTAACCGGCTGAGCTACATAGCCATCGGGCCTGCGCGCAGCGGCGCGGCGAACCCTCAATTTTCCATGCTTGGGGGGCCTGCGTCAATGCTTGTCGTTGCCGCTTGTCGGCGGGGACGGGTCGTGGCAGAGTCGATGGCAGTATATTTTTCGGAGTCCGTGTCGTGATCGATCCGGACGGCTACCGGCCCAACGTCGGGATTGTGCTCATGCATGCCGACGGCCGGCTGTTCTGGGCCCGACGCGTGCGTCGCGACGGTTGGCAGTTCCCGCAGGGCGGGATGAACACCGATGAGACGCCGCTTGAGGCGATGTACCGCGAGCTGCGCGAGGAAACCGGGCTGCTCCCGGACCATGTGGCTGTGCTCGGCGCCACGCCGGGCTGGCTGCGCTACCGGCTGCCCCAGCGCGCCATCCGCCGCAACGACAAGCTGGTCTGCATCGGCCAGAAACAGGTGTGGTTCCTGCTCCAGTTCACGGGGCAGGAGGCTGATCTGCGCCTGGATCTGACCGACAAGCCGGAGTTCGACCACTGGCGCTGGGTGGACTTCTGGTATCCGGTGGAGAACGTGGTGACCTTCAAGCGCGGCGTGTATGCCAGTGCGCTGCGCCATCTGGCCCCGTTCGCGCGGCAGGTGGCAGGCAGTGCGGCGGTGCCGTTCCGCAAGTTCGATCCGCCGCGCCGCCACGGGTTGCGGCGCAAGCGCCCGCAGCCGGACCGGACGCCTTCGGGTGAGCGGGCGCGGGGCCGCACGCCCAGCAATAACTGAGAACCGATTGCGGCCGTAATTGACAATCATTCTCGACTGCGGTGAAATGGGGCCCGTTCTCCCAGATCGGTCCTTGCACTGTGTACGTCTGCCTTTGCCACGGGGTCACTGACAGCGAAATCCGCGACGCGGCCACTGCCGGCTGCGGGGAAATGTCCGAGTTGATGATGCGCACCGGCTGCGGATCCAGCTGCGGCTCCTGCATCGAGACCGCCAGCGGGCTGCTGGACGAAGTCCACGAGCGCACCGCCGAAGCCGCGCCGCCGGCCTTGCCGGTAGTTGCCGAAGCCGCCTGAGCGGCGTCGAGCCGGCCTGTCCGGGCCGGCGAAATGAGCACGATTCGCGTTCCGCCATGGAATGTTCCAGGGCGGTAGAGTTGTGGGCGGATCCTGCTGATGGAGATGCCTCATGAAAGGCGACAAGAAGGTCATCGAGTTCCTCAACAAGGCGCTCTACAACGAGCTGACCGCGATCAACCAGTACTTCCTGCACGCCAAGATGCTCAAGAACTGGGGCCTGGAGCGCTGGGCCAAGCACGAGTACGAGGAATCGATCGACGAGATGAAGCACGCCGACAAGCTGGCCGAGCGCATCCTGTTTCTGGAAGGGCTGCCCAACTTCCAGGCGCTGGGCAAGCTGAAGATCGGCGAGGGCCCGCGCGAGATCCTCGACTGCGATCTGGCCCTGGAGCTGGAAGGCATTCCGCTGCTGCGCGACGCCATCGCCCATTGCGAAGAAGTGGGCGATTACGTGAGCCGGGAGCTGTTCGTCGACATCCTCGAGGACGAGGAAGAGCATGTGGACTGGATCGAAACCCAGCTGGACCTGATCGGCCGCATTGGCATCCAGAACTATCTGCAGGAGCAGATGGAAGACTGATCCCGGTCAGATGGCGGCGTCGCTGCGCGAGCGCAGCTGACGCCGGGCCCTGCCGAATTCGTTGACCACCAGGGCCACGGCCACCGCCGGCCGCTCCAGATGGCCTTCCCGCGCCCCCTGTTCCACCCGCTTGGCCGCTGCCGACAGCAGCATGGCGCCCAGGTTGGCGCTGGATGACTTGAGCGAATGGGCGGCATCGCGCAGCGCGGTGTAATCGGGTTTGGAAGCGGCAATCTCCAGCCGCGCCAGCAGCTTGGGCGTGTCTTCCAGGAACAGGTCGATCAGGTGGTCCACCTCGTCGCCGAGCATGCTGCGCAGCTCATCGATCACGTTTTCATCGATCACCGGCGGCGGGGGCGGCCGGGAGGGTGACGGGGCGGCCGCCGCGGTTGTCGCTGCGGCGGCGATTGCGGGCTCCTCGGTGGTTACCGCCTCTTCCGGCACGCAGGCGGCCGGGGTAACGATGGGAGGAGCGGCCGCTGGGGCGCTGGCGATGACCACGGTTGCCGTTTCCTGGATGTCTTCTTCAGCAGCTTCCACGGCTTCCGTTTCCGCCGGAACCGCTTCTGCCACCGCGACAACGGCAGGTACGTCCTGCGGCGCCGCTGCTGCGCTGTTCGATGCCTCCGGGGCGGGGATCCCGGTGGCGATCACAGCCTCTTCGGGGCTGTCCACGGGCTCGGCAACGATGGGCGGATCAACTGCCGGTGCGGTAGCGCGGGCGGCCTCGGCTTCCACGTCTTCCACATCGTCCACCGCCGGCGCGTCCACCGGGGTGTCGATCCCCTCGGTCGGCTGCATATCCGGGTTCCACCAGTGGTAGATGCAGCGCTCCAGCTCGCTGCGGGTCACCGGCTTGGGCAGGTAGTCGTCCATGCCGGCATCCAGGCACTTCTGGCGATCGCCTGCCATGGCGTTGGCGGTCATGGCGATGATCGGCAGGTGGCGGCCGGAACCGGCTTCGCTCTCGCGCCACTGGCGGGTGGCGGTGTAGCCGTCCATTACCGGCATCTGGCAGTCCATCAGCACCAGGTCGTAGCGTGAGGCCGACATGCGCAGCAGCGCGGCCTCGCCGTTGCCGGCGGTGTCGCAGCTGATGCCGAGCATGGCCAGCAGGCGCTGGCCGACCATCAGGTTGACCGGGTTGTCCTCCACCAGCAGCACACGCGGGGTGCGGGCGGGGCGGGAGGGAGGTTCGGTCACGGTCACCTGGCCGGCTGGTGCAGCGGGCGCGGCTTCGGCCGGCTCCACGTCGTCCACGTCCACCGCCATCAGCGGCCGCTCCTCGGGCTCGCCTACCAGGGCTGCGCGCAGGTCGGCATCAGGCGACTGGCGGCTGAGCACGGTGGTGTCGCGGCGCAGCTCCTCGGGCACCTCGTCATCGCCGTACAGGCACACCAGCTTGAGGTCGCCGTAGATGGCCTGGCGGCCGAGGTTGCGGTGCAGGGCCAGGGCGGTGTGGCGCATGCCGGCCAAATCGGCCAGTACGATCGAATACGCCCACGGCTCGCCCTGGCTGGCGGCGGTGCGCAGGCGGTTCAGCGCCTCCTGGGTGGTTTCCACCGTGCTGACCCGCAGGCCCCAGTTGGGCAGCAGCATCGACAGGCGCAGGCGCAGGCGCGGATCGGCGCTGAGCAGCAGCAGGCGGCCGCCATCGGCCAGCCGCTCGTGGGCGGGCATGTCGCCCTGGACCTTGCGCAGCGGCACCTCGAACCAGAACGTGGCGCCCTGGCCGGCTTCCGAATCCACTCCGATCTGGCCGTTCATCAGCTCCACGATGCGCTTGGAGATGGCCAGGCCCAGGCCGGTGCCGCCGTACAGGCGGGTGGTGGAAGCGTCGGCCTGGTTGAACGCCTGGAACAGGCGCGCCTGCGCCGCCCGGGAAATGCCTACCCCGGTATCGCGCACTTCGAAACGCAGCTGATGCTGGGCGGTGGTTTCGCCGGTGCGGCGCACGCTGACCGTGATCGAGCCGCGCTCGGTGAACTTCACCGCGTTGCTCAGCAGGTTGCCCAGCACCTGGCGCAGGCGTACCGGATCGCCGCGCACCGGCAGGCGCACGCTGGAATCGATCTGCAGGTGCATGCGCAGGCCTTTGCTCTGCGCCGGGCGCTCCATCAGCTGGATCACTTCCTCCAGCAGCTCGCGCACGTTGAAGGCGGTGCTCTCCAGCTCGAGCTTGTCGGCTTCCAGCTTGGAGTAATCCAGGATGTCGTCAACGATCCGCAGCAGGTGCTGCGAGGAGGTATGCGCGGTGCGCACCAGCTCGGCGTGATCGGGTGCCAGGCGGGCGTGCATCAGCAGGTCGAGCATCGGCACGATGCCGTTGAGGGGCGTGCGGATCTCGTGGCTCATCGTGGCCAGGAACTCGCCCTTGGCCATCACCGCGGCCTCGGCGGTGCGCTTGGCGTGGCGCAGCTGCTGCTCCAGCTGTGCGTGCCGGGCCAGCTGCTCGCGCAGCTCCTCGCGTTCGGCCTCGCTGTGGCGCATCTGCTCCTGCGCTTCCTCCACCTCGCGATCGTAGTGCTGCATGAAGTAGGTGGTGGCGCACAGGGCGAAGGCCGCCAGCAGCGCCAATACCAGTGCGATGCCTTCCCAGGGTCCGGCCAGGCCGAAGAAATCCAGCACCAGCATGAGGGCCGCGCCGGA
>DXCY01000069.1 GCA_019115725.1 Candidatus Luteimonas excrementigallinarum | reverse complement strand
CTGCCTTGCCCTTGCCGCCCGCCGCGTCGTCATGTCCGCCGGTGATCTGCTCGCGGATCTCCATGGTGCCCTTGACCAGCAGGAACAGGCCGCCAAGGATCAGGATCAGGTCGCGCACCGAAATTCCCTGTCCGAACAGCATGAACAGGTCGCTGGTCAGCCGCGCCAGCCACGCCAGGGTCAGCAGCAGGCCGATACGGGTGATACAGGCCACGGCAATACCGAACTTGCGCGCGAACTCGCGCTGTTCAATCGGCAGCCGACCCACGGCGATCGAGATGAAGACCAGGTTGTCGATACCCAGCACGATCTCGATGGTGCTCAGCGTGACCAGCAGGATCCATACCTGCGGGTCGGTCAACAATTCCATCATTGGCGGAAGTCCTTGGACATGTTCATTGGAGGGGGTGCCACGCCGGCTACAGCCAGCGTGGAAGAAGAATCAGCGCCCAGACTGCGCCAGTGTTGATCATGGCCACGCATACAGCCGCCGAACCCATGTCCTTGGCCCGCCCCACCAGTTCGTGGGGCTGGTTGCCAAAGCGCTCGATCACCGCTTCCAGTGCCGAATTGAGCAGCTCCACGATCGGCACCAGCAGGCAGCTTCCCAGCAGCAGCGCGCGCTCCACGCCGCTGTCGCCCAGCCACAGGGCCAGCGGCGCGAGCACGATCAGAAGATAGATCTCCAGCCGGAACGACGACTCGTGCAGCCAGGCCGCGCGCAGGCCCTGCATCGACCAGATCGTCGCCTTGATGATCCGCGCCGGGCGGCGCGGCAGATGCCCGATTTCGTCGGCCATGGATCCGGCTCAAGCGAAACCGCTATTTTGCCATAAGCCCGGCCCGCATCCCGCACGCCGTCGATTTGCATTGGCCCGCAGGCGCTGTTTCACTGCGGGTGCGCCGGAGATGCGATTCCGCGGCGCCTTCCCCCGGCACACAGCGAGTTCCGCCCATGACATCTTCCCCAGGTCCCACCCTGTTGTCCCTGCAGCCCGACGACCCCGCCTGGCAGGCGCTGGTCGATCTCACCCTGGCCCGGGTGCGGGACAGGCTGGGAAAACCGGTGGAACTGGACCTGCAGGCGGTGGACCGCAGCGGCCACTGGGCCTTCGTGCGCGCCCGGCTGCGGGATCCGGGCGGCGCCGCGCTGTCGCTGGACGACACGCCGTTTGCCGAAGCGGCTGCGGCGGGTGGGGTATCAGACCTGGCCGCCGTGCTGTTCAGGCAGCAGGAAGACGAGGCGCACGAGGGCGCCTGGCTGGTGGTCGATCAGGCCATCCTGCCCACCGACGTGTCCTGGCTGGCCTGGCCGCACAGGCATGGGGCGCCCAGCCAGCTGCTGGGCCTGCGCGGCTGACACGCCGCGCTCAGGAAGAAGCGGCTCAGCGCGGGGGCGTGAGCAGGTAGTAATTCCCCGAGGCACCGCCCCAGCTGATGCGCTGGGTGCCGTCGGCATTGACGTTGTTGGAGCCGATGAATTTCGGCGTGCCGTTCTCGAAACCGGCAAACAGCACCACGTGGGACTGCCCGTTGCTCTGCATCAGCACCACATCGCCCGGCTGCGCGTTGGCCAGCGGAGTCTGCTGCCAGCCGGCGCCACGCAGGTTGTTGGCCAGCTGATCCACCGAGGCGCTGGCCTGGCTGGCGTTGATCAGCCCGGCCTGCTGCAGGCAGGCGGACACGAAGTTCGCGCAGTTCACGTTGTCGGGCACCCAGCTTTCCATCGGCAGTTCGTTGCTGTGCTTGAGATCGCCCGCGTTCCGGCCGATGAACTGCTCGGCGATGGCAGCGGCGTTGGCGCCCTGCAGCCCAGCCACGGGCCCATTGATGGCCTCCGTGCCTACCGCCGTCGCGCCCGGGCCACCCGGCCCCGCGCCTCCCGCGCCCGAAATATCCGGTCCGCCCGAAATGCGCAGCGAATCGCCGGCAAAGATCAGGTCCGGATTGTTGATCTGCGGGTTCAAGGCCTGCAGCGCCTGCACGCTGGCGCCTACGCGCTGGGCGATCTGCGACAGCGTATCGCCGGAAACGATGCTGTATGAGCCGATTGCGGTCATGCCGGTTCCCTCTCCATTGCCCCACCGGGCTTGGCCCGAGTGTGGCCGCCGGCGCGGCTGGCCACAACTGGGGCCAGCCCCTACGGGGAATACCCGAGGTCGCCGACGGAAGCCCGCGTCAGCCTCGCCCGCTCAGTCCTCGTCGGCAAAAATCGCCACGCCCCGGCTGCCATCGCCCGCAACCCAGCCGCGGTACATGCCGGCGGTGTTGAACGGCAGCGCAATGTTGCCCTCGCCATCCAGCGCGATCACCCCGCCATCGCCGCCGTGCGCCGGGATCACCTGCATGACCACCGTGTCCGCAGCAGCCTGCAGGCTGTCGCCGCCATAGGCCATCCGCGCGCAGATATCGTGTGCTACCGCATTGCGGATGAAGAACTCGCCCCAGCCGGTGGCCGACACGCCGCAGTGGGCGTCGGCCCAGGTGCCGGCGCCGATGATGGGCGCATCCCCCACCCGGCCCCAGCGCTTGTTGGTCATACCGCCGGTGGAAGTGGCCGCGGCGATCCGGCCCTGCGCATCCAGCGCCACCGCACCCACCGTACCGAAGTACTGCCCCGGCACCGGCTCCGCTGAGGCCTGGCGTCCGGCCTCCTCGCGCTGGCGCGCCCGTTCAAGCTGTCCGCGGCGTGCATCGGTATCGAACCAGGTGTTTTCCACCCGCTCCAGGTCCGCATGGTCATCGGCAAAGCGCTCGGCGCCGTCACCGATCAGCATCACGTGCTCGGACTGTTCCATCACCCGGCGCGCCAGGCGGACGGGATTGCGCACGGTGGTCACCGCCGCCACCGCCCCGGCCTGGCGGTCCTGGCTGTACATGACCGAGGCATCCAGCTCATGGCGGCCTTCGGCATTGAAGACGGCGCCCTTGCCGGCATTGAAGCGCGGCTCTTCCTCCAGCGACACGACGGCCGCTTCCACCGCGTCCAAGGCGCTGCCGCCACCTGCCAACACCGCGTGACCGGCATCCAGCGCCGCCTCCAGGGCCGCGCGGATTTCGCGTTCGGCTTCGGCGCCCATCGACGCGCGCTCGATCACCCCGGCGCCGCCATGAATGACCAGCGCGGTACGCGGCGCTGCCTGGTCCTGGGCGGTGGCGGTGGTTGCGGCGGCGGCCAGCAGAAGGAATGTCAGAAGTCGCACGGGTGTCACCTCGACGGTCAAACCACGGAGCATATCGCGTAGGCCACCGGGGCCGCCGGCACACGCACCTACTGGCGGAGGGCTTCGATGGGATCGAGCTGGGAGGCCTTGCGGGCGGGGTAGTAGCCGAAGAACAAGCCCGTGGCGATCGAGAAGCCCGCCGCCAGCCCGATCACCTGGCCGTTCAATTGCACCGGCAGCGCTCCCATCCGCCCCACCAGCAGCGCCCCCACCGCGCCCAGCGCGATGCCGATGATGCCGCCGATCAGCGAGATCAGCAGCGCCTCGGCGAGGAACTGGCGGCGCACATCGGAAGGCCCTGCCCCCACCGCCATGCGCAGGCCGATCTCGCGGATCCGCTCGGTCACCGACACCAGCATGATGTTCATGATCCCGATTCCGCCGACGATCAGGGAAATCC
>DXCY01000068.1 GCA_019115725.1 Candidatus Luteimonas excrementigallinarum | reverse complement strand
ATGGCCTCGGCCCAGCGCGGTGACCAGCGCCTGATCTCGGTGGTGCTGGGATCGACCAGCGAAAACCAGCGGGCCAATGATTCGATGGCCCTGCTCAACTGGGGCTTCCGCTTCTTCGAAACCCACCGCCTGTACGACGCCGGCGAGGCGCTGACCACCCAGAAGTTGTGGAAGGGGCGTGCCAACGAGCTGCGTCTGGGACTGTCCGAGCCGCTGCTGGTGAGCACCGCACGCGGCAAGTACGACCAGCTGCAGCCGTCCATGGACGTGCCGCAGACGCTGGTGGCGCCGATCGAGGAAGGCCAGGTCATCGGCACCGTGCGGGTGGTGCTGGACGATGAAGTGGTCGCCGAAAGGGAGCTGGTGGCACTGGATGCGGTGGAGCGTGCCGGATTCTTCAAGCGCCTGTGGCACGAGTTCCTGATGTGGTGGCGCTCGGACTGAGCGCCCCGGCCGGCGTGCCGGCCGCTTGACGCGGTGCCTCCCGGTGGCATTATCCTGAGCAAGGATGGCCTCGGGCCAGGGAGCACACCATGCATGGAGCATCTGGTGCGGCTGCGCAGCTTGCCGCGCTTGTCGGCGTCGACGACGCCAACCGGCTGTACCGGCTTGAGCTTGCGGACGCCGGCGCACCGCTGATTGTTGAACGCTGGGCCGGCCGTGAGCGGCTGGCCGGCGATTTCCAGTGGACGGTGGACGTACTGTCCACCCGGGCGGATCTGCCGCTCGATGACTGGCTGGGCCAACCGGCCACCCTGCTGACCCGGCTGGCGGACGGCAGCACTGCGCGCCGCAGCGGGCTGGTGCGGGAGGCCGCCTGCCTGGGCGCCGACGGCGGCCTGGCGCGCTACCGGCTGATCCTGGTGCCGTGGACCTGGCTGCTGACCCAGGGGCGGCACAGCCGGGTGTTCCAGGATCGCAGCGTGGCGGAAATCCTCGAGTCGGTCTTCGCCGACTACGCGCCGCTTTCTGCCTGGCAGATGGACGAGGATGTCGGCCCGTTCCTGGAGCAGTCACGGCCGCGCAGCTATTGCGTGCAGTACCGCGAGAGCGACGCCGCCTTCGTCCACCGCCTGCTGGCCGAGGAGGGGCTGGGCTGGCGGCTGGAAGAAGACGATGAAGCATCGGCCGGACACCGGCTGGTGCTGTTTGCCGACAGCGCGGCGCAGCCGGAAGATGCCTCTTCGGCCAGTGGCAATGGGCTGCGCTATCACCGCAGCGATGGCACCGAGGCGCGCGACAGCGTGCAGGGCATTGGCCGCCAGCGCCGGATCGGCGCGGACCGGATGTCGGTACTGGGGCAGGACTACAAGAGCGTGCGCGCCATTGCCGCGCAGCTGCCCCTGCAGGGACCCGGCCACGCCCAGACCCTTGAACACTACGATCCGTCGGGCGCCTACGCCTTCGCCAATGCGGACCAGGCCGAGCGCCTGGCACGGCTGATGGCCCAGGCCGAGGAATCCCGCCGCGAACACTGGCTGGGCCACGGAACGGTGCGCACCCTGCGGACCGGCACCTGGTTCCGGTTGACCCAGGCGCCCTCGGACGGGAGCGGTGCGCCGCCGCCCGAGCTGCTGGTGACCCGCCTGGATCACCTGGGTGTCAACAACCTCCCCGTGGACCTGCGCGAGTCGGTGCAGGCGGCGTTGGGCGAGGCGCCAGACTGGGAAGCCGACGCTTCCGGGGGCCCGGGAGCGCATGACCTTCATACCCGGGCGAAAGCCGTGGGCTATGCCAATGCCTTCCGCGCGGTGGACCGCAGTCGCCCGTGGCGTCCGGTGCTGGTGGACGACACCGGCAGGCGCCTCAATCCCCGCCCCACGGCGCCGGGCTACCAGACCGCGATCGTGGTGGGGCCCAACGGCCAGGACAGCCCCTCAGGCCATCAGGAGTTGCACAGCGATGCCCTGGGCCGGGTGCGGGTGAAGTTCCACTGGCAGCAGGGGGAGGCCAGCGATGATCGCGACAGCTGCTGGCTGCGGGTAGCCCAGCGCTATGCCGGGCCGGGGGTGGGCAGCCAGTTCCTGCCGAGGATTGGCCAGGAGGTGCTGGTGGCCTTCCTGGAAGGTGATATCGACCGGCCGCTGGTCACTGGAGCGCTGTACAACGGCCGGGGAGAAGCCGGCATTGCGGCCACCCCGGGCGGTGATCCGGCGGAGCAGGATCTGTCCGCCTATGCCCAGGCTGCCGATCATGCGGCGAGCGCCCAGGCCAATCTTGCTGGTGGCCATGCGCCTGCCTGGCACGGCATGGGCGCCGGCGACGAAGCCCACCGCAACGCGGGCGCGCTGTGGGGCGTCCAGTCCAAGGAGTGGGGTGGCGAAGGCCACAGCCGGCTGGTGTTTGACGACAGCGATGGCCAGCTGCGCCTGCAACTGGCCACCACCCAGGCTGCCAGCCAGCTCAACCTGGGCCACCTGATCCACCAGGCCGACAACTACCGCGGCAGCTTCCGCGGCGAGGGGTTCGAGCTGCGGACCGATGCCTGGGGCGCGGTGCGGGCCGGGTCCGGCCTGTGGCTGAGCGCGTATGGCCGCTCCGATGACACTCCGGCCGGGGATGCCGTGGCCCCGGCCGCGCTGCTGACCCAGCTGCGCAGCCTGGGCGAGACCTTCTCGCAGGCGGCCACCACCCACCAGACGGTGAAGCTGGCTGCGCACGAAGGTGCGCAAAGCGCCGCCTCATCGCGGCTGGTGGACGCGCAGGCGCCGCTGGCAGCCCTGCTGGCCAGCGTGAAGACGACCGTGTGGGGCCAGGAATACAGCGAGGCGCGTGGCGGAGCAGGCGAACGCAGCCCGGCGGCGGGCGAGGGCAGGGTGCCGCACACCGGCGATGCCCTGCTCGGCCTGGCCGCGCCTGCCGGCATCGGCTTCGTGGCCGGCCAGAGCCTGAGCTGGTCGGTCGGCGAAACCCTCACCCTGGCCAGCGGTCAGTCCAGCAACCTCGCCATCGCCAACAACCTGCGTCTGCACAGCGGCCAGGCCATCGGCCTGCTGGCCGCCGCCGTCGAAGGCCAGACCGAAGACGTGGGCCTGAGCATGGTCAGCGGCGAAGGCGAGCTGGACCTGCAATCCCAGAACAACCAGATCCGCATCCGCAGCCGCGATCAGCTCAAGCTGGTAAGCGCCAACGCCGAAGTGGACCTGGCTGCCGGCAAAACCGTGCACCTGGCCACCAGCGGCGGCGCCAGCCTCACCATCGAAGGCGGCAACATCGTCATCGCCTGCCCGGGGGAGATCAAGGTGCATGCGGGCAAGCATTCGTTTTCCGGGCCGACCCAGTTGAGCAGGGAGATGAACAACTGGCCGGAGACGCGGTTCGATCAAGAGCATGTTATTCGCTATGAGCACTCAGGTGAGCCAATCCGCAATTGGCCTGTGGAAATTGTGCGCGCAGATGGTGCTCGTATCCGACTGATGACCGATGACGAAGGGCGGCTCCCGATCCAAAAAAGCCAGGCGCTTGAGAAAGTGCAGGTCAGGGTGTTGCGCAAAAATGATGGGGGTCAAGGATGATGACCGAGCATCGGGTAGTGACGGGTTTGCTGGATGATGAAGGGGCTACCGGCGTTCAGACCCTGACGAGCCCAAGTTCTACTGCTGAAGAAATGGTGGTCTTGGCGGATCCCAGACCCGTAATTCCCGTGATTTTCCTGCCTGGAATCATGGGCACGAACCTGCGCAACAAACATACTGGAAGGCGCGTCTGGAGACCTTTGAATACAAGCTCCATCACGCTCGGGAATGGGAACTGGGCCGAAGTGGGCTGGGCGAAGGACTTTTTCCTGGCTACAGCGGCGGAGCGTCGTCGATGGTTGGATCCCGAGACGACGGAAGTCGATCCGCGTGGAAAGATTCATTTCCGCATCAACATGAACAAGATGCCGGGGAAGCTGGATGAAAAAAGGAGGCTTCGGCTACAGCTCCCGAAGCTCCGCAGCCCTACGTTCATCAACATGGACTGGAAGCATCTTGCCATCAGTGAAAGAGAGGCGTACCGCCGCGGATTCGGTGCTTTGATGCAATCTGCCTACCAGCCGGTCATGGCGAATATGGAAGCCGTGCTCAATCGCCTGGTGCAGGGTGGCGAGATCTGCGACAGCTGGAGCCACGGCGACAGCATGTTTGGCATGCTGGCCGATCCCGCTGAATACGGGGAAAAAAAAGGGGCAACACAACTTACGCAAGAAGAGGTCAGGCAGGCTGCGAACTACCGGTTTGAATTTTGGGCCGGCGGATATAACTGGATCCGATCCAACGCCGACAGCGCAGGCAAGATCATAGAACGTATTGAAAAGAACGTTCTTGGCCACTACAGAAAAACCTTGGGGGAGTCCGCTGCTGCTGGGATGAAAGTGTTGCTGATGACTCACTCGATGGGTGGGCTCGTAGCTAGGTCGATGATTGCGAATCACAATTATAAGCGAGTGCTTGGCAGCGTTATCGGTGCAATGCCAGCAGAAGGAGCTGCGCTGACATACAAGATGATGCGCACCGGCGCCGACAGCATGGCAATGAAACTTATCGCGCAGGGGAATACCGCAATCCATCTGGTCGCGCAACTGAGTAATTCCAATGGCGCCTTGGAATTGCTTCCAACTTCCCGTTATGGGGGAGACGGGAACGGGTGGCTTCGAGTACGCAGGTCGGGAGCCGGTAAACTTGAAAACGACGACACCTTGCCTAAGGAGTCAAACCCCTACGATGAAATTTATCGAAGCCGTGAATGGTACGGCTTGGTTCCAGAGCGAAACGGGGTGGCTCTGGATATGGCTGGTACCCAAGATGCGGCGGGCTATGAAAGCCGAACGGGCGGATTGGATCCATTCGCGGAGTTCGACACAAAGATAGATGAGGTGAAGCGGTTCCACGATCAAATTGATGGAAAATGCCCCTCTCCTGCCTATGTGCACGTAGGCGCTGATGGTCACAAGAAGCGTCTTGCGTACGATGAGGTCGCCTGGAATGTTGAAAGTGGCGTGTCGGTGAAGTTTGAAGGGCTTTTTCTTCGCGGGTCACCTTTCAAAGGGGCCCTGTACGCGACAAACAGCTTCAATGAATATTCGTCGCCGACGGCGTTGGACTTGGACAGTCAGTTCATTCCAGAGTGGATGCGGAGTTCAGGGAAACAGACCGTCCAGCAGCGGCGCCATGCCACTGCGATGCTCAATGTGTTCCGCGCCAACCTGGAGAACCAGATGGGTGCGGGATTTACCCTCGAAACCGCCAACGCCAATGGTGTCTGGGGAGACAGTCTGAATGGAAGAGTGGTTCTCGGACTGAAGGCCGACTGTCCCTCTCCGCCTGTGGACCCGGTTTCTTACTGTTCCGAAGAGCCCGCCATCGTGCTTGATGAGCTGGTCATTACAGCCTATGCATCACCAATTCCCGAAGACATTTTGGCCACTACGGCAGAAAAATCCGGTGTGGGCGACGAAACTGTTCCCTATATTTCAGCTGTCTCTCCACTTGTCTGGCGTGGGGTCGAAGCTTTCTTCGCGATTGGTGATGAGGGGAGCAGTAACGCTACCGGGAAAAAAGTGTGGGACATCAAGGGGCGTCGAACCAAAGGCTATGAACATCAAGATGCCTACAACGACAACCGAGCACGATGGGCATCACTTTTTTCAGTGATAAGGCTGGCCCAGCGCGCAGACTGGGCGTGACCATGGATCTTGGCCATCATTCGTACTTGACGGGAAGCTATTTGCATGCAACGCACTGTTAGAACCATCTGCCTGGGCCGATTCCTGATGGTGGTGCCGCAGGATGCCCGGGTGCGTGGGAGTTATGTCACGGCAGGGACTCGCGTCCTCACCCATGTCGGGGTGAGCAGCGCCGGGTTTGCCGAGGATGTCAGCGGGCGTCAGGCGGAACTTCAGGCGGCGGCGCATGACGAAGGCGGTTCGATGTTTGTGGAGCGGTACGCGTTGACGCCTCTGCATGAGGTGCTTGTTTCCTGGGCGAGTTCCGCGAGTCGGCGGATATATCGCTACGAGGAGTTCCAGCACTTCCCGGATCAGCAGGTTCTGTTTCGCTTCGATGGCAACGGCACCGCAACGCCGAGGGCGCGCGCAAGTGCGCGTGAGGCCCAGGCGCGCTTTTCATCGGCGATGCGTGTTCGGAGCGCGGATGAGATCCCGAAGCAGGCGGGGTTTTGTATCGAGCGCGGCTTTATTTCAGGAGCCGCGCTCAACCGCGAAGAGGTGGAGGCGGGAATCGAGTTGCGGGGAACGCGGGGGACGCAGCTGGCGTTCACCAGTTTCGTGACCCGCAATCCGGAGCCTTCGCTGATGGTGCGTGCCGCGGAGATCCCGATGGGGCAGCCGGATTTCGTGGGTGAGGGCAGCTTTGCTCTGCGCCGTGGACAGCGCACAGCGGCAGGGTTGCAGGGAACGGAGTTGTTGCTGGTGGAGAACGATGGCGGAGAACTCAGCTATGAGTTCATGTGGGAATACCCCGGCACGCCGGACTCCCTTGCGGCGCCGTTCCTCAAGCTCGCGTTGTCGCTGGAGCCGGGCGCCGTGGGGCCGGGTGGAGACTTCAGCGAACTGAAAGTGGCTATGGCGTTCTGGGACGGATTGGTGGACTCATTGCGCCTGCGTCCCGGGGCGGTCTGAGGGCGCCCCGGGCTTCTTTGACGGACACGGGCCCGGGCCGGAACAAGGCCCGGGCCCGTCGCTTCAGCGCGACAGTCCGAACAGCGTCGAGTTGACCCAGCCGCGGTTGCCGAGCTCGTCGTCCACTTCCCACATCAGCTCCGACCGGTTGCCGGTGGGGTAGAGCATCATGCCGACATCGAGGTCGCGCACGGCGCCGCCGCTGCCATCGGCGTTGCGCAGCAGGCGTCCCGGCTTCTGCATGGTGACGGCCTGCTGGTGATTGGCCGCGGAGGCGTTGGAGGGCAGGCCGCCCAGTTGGGCCACCAGGTCGGTGTAGGCCTGCAGGTAGGCCAGGGTGATGACCTGGCCGATCTCGGTGTTGGCATAACCGGTGGCGCCGCCGCCGGCGAGACCACCGCGGAACACGGCGCCGCCCGCGCCCCAGCCCAGGTCGGTCTGGGTGGCGTGCCCTTCGGCCATTGCGACCTGTTCGGAGGAGCGCATGTCGGTGACGGTCAGCAGCACGTCGGCGGTCTTGCGGCGGATGTCGATGCCGCCCAGCACCGCGGCGGCGGTCCGGTTGCCGATCATGCCGCCAAGCAGGCCACCAATGCGGTTGCCGCTGGAGTTGGCGTTCTGCGAGATCAGGTCGGGCACCAGCACGTAGTCGGCGGCGCGGATCTGGCCGCGGCCGATGTTGGATCCGCCGCGCAGGTCACCTGAGGCTGCCAGAT
>DXCY01000067.1 GCA_019115725.1 Candidatus Luteimonas excrementigallinarum | reverse complement strand
ACCCGCAGCATGATCCGCCCATCCTGCGGCAGCCGCCGCTCGGCGATGTTGAGCCGGGCCATGATCTTGATCCGGCTGATCACCGCCGCGGTCAGGTTGGCCGGCGGACTCTCGCCTTCCACCAGCACGCCGTCCACCCGGTAACGCACCTTGAACCGGTTCTCGAACGGCTCGATATGGATATCGGAGGCACGCAGCTCCACCGCCCGCTGGATCACCAGGTTCACCAGCCGGATCACCGGTGCCTCGCTGGCCAGGTCGCGCAAGTGCTCCACGTCGTCCATGTCGCCGGCGTCGCCATCGGCGGTTTCCACGATCGCGCCCATCGCGCTGCGGCCCTGGCCGTACCAGCGCTCGATCAGGTCATCGATCTCCGAACGCAGCCCCACCACCGGCTGCACCTGGCAACCGGTGGCCAGGCGCACCGCCTGGACGGCGTAATCATCGAACGGATCGGCCATCCACACCACCAGCCGCCCCTGCGCCTCGCCCACGGGGCACAGATGGAACTGGCGCAGGAAGCGCGGCGACAGCGGCTGGGCGCCATCCACCAGCTCCGGCGGATCATCGGGCAGCTGCTTGCCGGCCACCATGCGCAGGCCCAGCACCTCGGCGCTGGCCTCGGCGTGATCACGCTCGGATACCAGCCCCAGGCGACCGAGTAGACCCAGCAGGCTGCCGCCCGCTTCTCCATGCAGGCGCTGCGCGCGGGCAAGATCGGGCTCTTTCAGCCGGCCCCGGTCAATCAGGGCAGCGATCACGCGCTGCTCTGATGTCTTCTGCATTACCGCCTCTGCGCCTGCCGGCCCGGTTCCGGTCGCCGTCTCGGGGGCTGGATTCACGCCGCTGATCCTGTCTGCTGTGGCTGGGACAACTGTACAACCCCTCGTGGGCGGCGATGGAAGTTCTCCACCAGAATCAATAAGCCCCGGCCAGGCCGGGGCTGCTCCGAACTCAGTTACCGGACCTTGCCCCGGGCTGACGCCCGGAGCAAGACCCCGGACCGGTTTACCAGCTTGCAGTCAGGCTTGCCCCGGTGAACTCCTGGTAGGCGCGGATCATCACGTGCCAGGTTCCCTCCGCCGGATTGGAGAAGGAGCAGGACTCTTCATTGCCGAACTGGTACGGCCGGCACTCGTAGGTCGAGGCCGTTGGCGGGGTACCGTGGTTCACGTACAGGTCGGCATCACCGGTACCGCCGGACATCACCACGTTGAGCGTGGTCGTGCCGGCAGGCACGTTGATGGTCCAGAACTGCTCGCTGTTCGCTGCGCCGGAGATACCGGTGACCGGCACGCCATTTTCCAGCTCGTTGCCACCCGGATCCGGCCCGTCGTTCGCCGGCTCCTCGAAGCGGCCCTGCAGGGTCAGGTTGCTGTAGGTGCCGGACAGCTTGATGTAGTACGTACCCGCTGCCGGATTGTTGACCCGCACCGTCTCATTGTTGCCCGGACGGATGGAGCGCCAGTCATACGCGTCATCCGTGGGCTCCTCGTCCAGGCTCACGTGCAGGGACGCATTGCCGCTGCCACCGGACGTGGTGATGCTGAGCACGCCACTCACCCCCTCCGGCACCTCCAGCGCATACAGCGTGCCGCCGGTCGCCGTGCCGGACAGGCCGCGCACCGGCACCTTGTTGGCGATCGGCGTGGCATCCGGAGTGCACTGCTCCACCTCGGGATCGCAGGGCTCGGGCGGCCCCTCGATGGCATAGGCCACCGCGGCCCCGGCATCCAGGATCCCCACGCCCACCGGCTTGTCGACCGGCGCCGGGAACGCGCGCGCCGACTCCATCAGCATGGATTTCACCTCGGCGGGCGTCAGCGCCGTCTCGGAGGCGCTGATGACCAGCGCGGCCACGCCCGCCACGTGCGGTGAAGCCATCGAGGTCCCGTAATAGAAGTCATAGCCCGGGCCGGCCGGAACCGTCGCTCCCACATCCACGGTGGAGAGCACCTGTTCCTCGGCATAGTCCCAGCCACTGCCCATCGGTGCGGCGATATCGATTCGGGCGCCGTGGTTGGACCCCCAGCCGTCCTCGATCCAACCGTCGCTGGCAACACCACCGCGCCGTCCCAGCGGCCCCACTCCGCCAACCACGACAATCTCGTCGGAACAGTTGCCCATCGTGTAGCCAACGCCATTGACCTGGGTCACATCGGCATCATCGTTGCCTGCCGCCACCACTACCAGCACGTTCTGCTCATCGGCAAAGGCCAGTGCATCCTTGTAGACGTTGGGGCAGGCGGAAGGCAGGCTGCCGCCCAGGCTCATATTGATCACCTGCGCGGGATACGCGTTGGCAGTCGCGCCGGGCACATCGCCGCCCGCCGCCCAGACAATGCTGTCAGCCACGCCTGTCGAGGTGCCGCCACACGCGCCCAGGGCGCGGACCGGCAGGATCACCGCGTCCGGCGCCACACCCGCAACGCCAAGGTTGTTGTTGGTCAGCGCTGCCACCGTGCCGGCCACGTGGGTGCCGTGCCAGGAGCTTTCGGAGACACTGCACTGGGAACCGTCGGAGTAGTCGCCCGGGTCATAGCCACCGGGGATGCGATCGTAGAAGTCGTACCCTTCCTCAAACAGCACGTTGGCGCTGAGATCGGGATGTTCCGCCACGCCGGTATCGATCACCGCCACCACCACCCCGTCACCACTTGCGCCGTCCAGCGCCGGAACGAGGTTGATGCCACCGCCACTCTCGCTGGGCGAATGCAGGCCCCACTGGTCGGACCAGCGCGGATCATCCGGCGTATCGAACCGGACCACGCGGGTTACCGGTTCGGCATATTCAACATTCGGGTCAGCCGCGATCTGCTCGATCAAAGCTTTCGCCTGGGCATGGTCCAGCCCCTGTGGGAAGGACACCACGTCGGCACCCACGGCGAGCCGGCGCTCGTAGCGCGCCTGCAGCGGCGCTGACCGCATCAGGCCGGCACCCTGTCGGGCCGGCGCCACCCGCGCTGCGGCCATGTTCACCGAGCGCATCAACGCCGCGGAGCTGGTCCGCTGGCTGGTTCCTTCCCGGTACTTCACCACGAACTGGTCGTAATTTTCCCCTTGGACAAGCGCACCGGTGTTGGCACGCACGTACTGGATATCACCGCCTGCAAAGGCCGGGGCAAACCCCGATGCAGCCGCCAAGGCAACCGCCAACGCACACAGCGTGGCTTTTCTGTTCCTGCGCATACCTGTCTCCTCGAGTGATGAAAGCTGTGGAATCCCCCTGTGGTGGTGCTGCAATGGAAAACTGCCCTCCCCCGGCGCTACGGCCGGGGGAGGATGTTGCTCAATGGCGTCCTGTCAGCCTCACGGCTCCTGGAAACGCCCCTGCAGGGTCACATTGCTGTAGCTGCCGCTCAGCTTGATGTAGTAGATGCCGGCCGCCGGGTTGTTGACCCGCACCGTTTCGTTGTTGCCGGGACGGCTTGACGACCAGCCCGCGGCACCTTCAGTCGGCTCCTCGTCCAGGCTCACCTGCATCGACACGTTGCCGCTGCCACCCGAGGTGGTGATGCTCAGCACACCGGTCACGCCCGCGGGCACTTCCAGAGCGTAGAGCGTCTCGTTGCCGGCGGAACCGGACAACCCGCGCATCGGCACCTTGTTGGCGATCATGATCGCGTCGGGACCCTGCGGTTCGCACTCTTCAACCTCTGGATCGCAGGGCTCTTCAATGGCCTTGGTCAACAGTGCCCCGAGATTCAGGATCCCTGCACCCATCGGGTTGGACGGTGCAGTTGCGAATGGGCTCGCCGTCTGCATCAGCAGGCTGCGCATCTGCTCGCGGTCCAGCGGCATGTCGACAACGCTCTGGACCATGGCAACGGCGGCGGCCACGTGCGGGGATGCCATGGAAGTGCCCTGGAAGCCGCGCAGGATCCACGCGCCATCCACGTCGTACAGGGGTCCCTGCTCACCGCCGTTGGTCACCTGCCAGATGGCACGGTCGTTGCCGTGGGCTGCAATACTGAAGTCTCCGCCCGGAGCGGAGATGTCCACGGCCGGCCCCCAGCTGGAATAACCGGACTTGTCGCCCAGCACGTTGGTGGCACCAACGCTGATCACGCCGTCGCAGGAGGACATGGTGTAATCGCCGGCGTTGTCGTTGTCATTGCCCGCGGCCACCACGATGATGGTCCCGGTCGCGTTCACCTGGTCAATCGCATCCTGATACAGCGCCGAGCATGCCGTCGGTGCCACGCTGCCCAGGCTCATGTTGATGACCTCGGCCGGGTTTTCATTGACCGGCAAGCCCGGCACTTCGATGCCCGCCGCCCACAGCATGGCGTCGGCGATATCGCTGCCCAGTCCGCCGCATGAACCCAGGGCGCGCAGCGGCATCACCTGCGCACCGTGTGCGAGGCCGGCCAGTCCGCTGCCGTTGTTGGTTTCCTGCGCCACGGTGCCGGCCACGTGCGAGCCGTGCCAGGAACTGGTATCGGCCGGATGCGGACCGGTGCCGATCTGCGTGCAGTAGTTCGCCTCCACCCAGTCACCCAGGTCCCAGCCCCCGGGCACGCGTCCATCGGCAGGGCGCCGCGAAATCTCCGACCAGCTGATCATGTCGTAACCGGGGATCACATTCGCCTGCAGGTCCATATGGTCCTGCACGATGCCGGTATCGATGATCGCCACCACCACCCCTTCGCCGGTGCTGATGTCCCAGCCGGCTTCAGCGTGGACGCCGCCGGGGCCGTCCCTGAAGTTCCATTGATAGGAGTACTGCGGGTCATCGGGCGCGGCAGCCGGGGCCATGTTGCCCATGTGCCGGTAGAGCCGGTCCGGCTCGGCGACAGCAATACTCGGATCGGCCTCCAGTTCGCGCAGGAACCGCTCGGACTCCACCGCCGACAGGCGACGGGAAGTGCTGACCACATGCCAGCCCGCCGCGCCTATCCGGCCCTCGATTTTTGCACTCAGACCAGCACCACCGCTGCTGGCGGTCGTCCCACGCAGCGACCGTGCCAGACCGGCGCGACTGACCGCGCTGTCGAGCGCCATTGACTTGACTCGATCGTCGGCCAAAGCCCTGCCTGCTGGCGCATTGAACTTGACGACAAAGCGGTTGCCGGGCGTACCTGCCGCCGGTGCCTCCACCGGGTCATGGATCCTCGCCTCGAAGATACGCTCCGATGCCGAAGCCCCGAAGCTGGTCGCTCCCACTACTATTGCGGCGGCGACCGCGAGGCTCAGCTTGTACTTTTTCATCCTCTCTCTCTCCTTACTACTGCGTTTTAATGGATGCCAACTGGCGTTTTTCCGCGTCAGGATCCCGCTCATTGCCTGATACATGCGTACGGGATTACCCCCTTCCTGCTTCGTACCGTAAAAACCGTCCCCCCGATTCCATGGCCTGGGCCCCTGTCCACAGGGCGGCCCAGGCAGCACTCACCAGCCGAAGCCCGCACCCACACCTACCGACTTCTCGTCTCCACTGAACGCACCGCCGACGGTGATCGTTGCGCGCTCGCTGAGCGCACGCTGATAGCCGACCGACAGGGCACTTTCTCCCCCCTGGAAGCCCACGCCCACGCCCACGCGGTTCTGGGTGCGGATGCCGGCGGCACTGGTAGCCATGTTCAGCATTGCCGCGCCCATGGCGCCCTGGCGGTCCATGCGGCGGTCCACGTCATGGAACCGGCGCTCGACATCTCCGCGGAACGCGTCGAAGTTGTCGTTCCACACCGCCATCCGCTGGTCCGTATAGGCATTGGCGGAGGACAGCGTCTGGGTGGCGGTGGAGTCGGTATAGGCCTTGGCCTCGGCAACACTGGCAGTCACCTGGCCAACGTTCGCAGCATCGGTGGCCGCGGTGCCCGCAGCCACGTTGGTGATCTGCCGCTCATTGCCAGCGCTGCCCACCGAGACCGTGTTGGCCCGGTCAGCCACCGACCCCTGGCCCAGGGCTACCGCACCTTCCGCGGTCACAGAAGCGCCCTGGCCAATGGCCGTTCCCGACGCCGCGCTGACGCTTGCGCCCTCGCCCACCGCCACCGCATTGGTGGCATCTGCGGTGATATTGGCGTTGGCGCCCACTGCAGTACTGCCGTCAGCCCCAACGAACGCGTTACCGCCAATGGCGATGTCGTTCGGGCCGTGGGCATAGGCGTCGCCACCGATGGCAATGGCGTTCTCGCCGCCGGCGCTGGCGCCGGAACCGGCCGCCACCGCGTTGCTGCCCTCGGCAATGGCGGCGTCGTCACCACCCTCGGCTCGCCCACCAACCGCCACGCGCTTGTTGTTGCCCTCGCCGGCGGCCATCTGGCCTTCCACGCCGGCCAGGCGGCCATCAAGCAGGCCGATGTGGGTATCCAGCGCGGCCAGCGCTTCACCCACGTTGCCGTAGTAGCTGCCCTGCACCGAGAACACGGTGCCGATCAGGCGGCCATTGGCATCGACCACGGTATTGCCGCCGAAGGCGGTCGCGACCGAGTTAATCGAGGCATATACCTGGCCGCCGGTCACCGCGTCGGTGCTGGTGGCGTTGATGCGGCCGGCCGCCAGGTTGGTCAGGCGCGTGCCGTTCTCACCGGCCAGCGTCGCCACCCCGCGGGTGTCGTCATCGTAGGAAATGGCGTTGGCAGCCACCCCTTCGACATCGCCGATACGGCCATCGAGGTCATCCACCCGTCCTTCCACCACGTCCACCCGCTCGCCGACCTGCGCCACCTGCTCGTTGGTCTCGAACAGCTGGCTGCCGGTCACCGCATCGGTGCTGTCGGCACTCACCTCACCCTCGGCCAGGTTGGTCAGCAGCGTGCCTTCCTCACCGGCGAAGGTCACCGTGCCGCGGGTGTCGTCGTCGTACAGCACGGCCGAATCGGCCAGGGCCGTCACGTCGTCAGCCACGGCGGTCAGCTGGCCCAGGTTCACCGCATCGGTGGCCTCGGTACCGGCCGCCACGCTGGTGATCTGGCGCTCGCCACCGGCATGGCCCACCGAGACCGTGTTGTCACGGTCGGCCACGGAACCCGCACCCAGGGCAACGCTGTTGTCCGCCGCTGCATGGGCCTGGTGGCCGAATGCCGCACTGTCCATGCCGGAAGCGTCGGCATAGGCACCCAGGGCCACCGCACCATCACCCGCGGCCAGCGACTGCTCGCCTCCGGCGGTGGCGTTGAAGCCGGTTGCACTGGCGCCCACGCCATCTTCGTCTTCACCGGCAGTAGCGGCGAAGAAGCGGTTGCCTTCGGTGTCTACTGCCGCAATAGCGCCCTGCAGCTGGTCCAGGTTCACCGCATCCGTGCCTTCGCTGCCCGCGGCCACGTTGGTGATCTGGCGCTCGCCGCCCACTTCACCCACCGACACACTGTCTTCGCGATCGGCCACGGATCCCGCACCCAGGGCCACGCTGTTGGCCTCTGAGGCGTAGGCGCCGTAACCGAGCACCGTCGTACCGTCAGCCTCTGCCCAGGAGCTGGCGCCCAGGGCGGTAGAGTTCGCGCCATCGGCGCTGCTGATCCAGCCGTTCGCTGTGGAGTAGTCACCAGTGGCCCAGGCCCCCGCGCCCATGGCCGTGGCGCCTTCACCGGTCGCCTGGGTCGGAATGAATCCGAACACCGTGCCACCCACCGCTACGCTTTCGGCGCCCTGGGCTTCGCTGTATTCGCCCACGGCCACGCTGGAAGCGCCCGTGGCCCATGCGCCGGTACCGACGGCGGTGGCGAAATCGGCCACCGCCTCAGCCCCATAACCCAACGCCGTGGCGCCCATCTCCGAGGCCACGCTGTAGCCACCATAGGCCGAACCGGCCAGACCGCTTGCCTCGCTGCGGAAGCCTGCGGCGATGGCCTGCTCACCGGATGCCAGTGATTCGGCACCCAGCGCGGTAGCCACGTCGCCAGTCGCTTCAGCCCAGAAGCCCACCGCGGTCGACTCTTCGCCGGAGGCCGTGCTCAGCGCACCCGATGCCACGCTGCCATCGCCCACCGCCATGGCGGCGGAACCGGTGGCCGTCGACAGCAGGCCTTCGGCCACGCTTTCCGCACCCACGGCCACCGCGTAGTCCGCGGTGCCCTGGGCAGAGGCACCCAGGGCCACCGCGCTTTCACCATCAGCCGAGGCGCCGTAGCCAACCGCCGTCGCGTCCTGGCCATAGGCAAAGGCACCGCTGCCGAATGCCGATGCACCCTGCTCAAACGCGCTGGCGCCGGAGCCCACGGCAGTGGCGTAATCACCATCGGCCATGGCATCCGAACCGGCTGCAGTGGCTTCCTCGCCCTGGGCGAAGGCCTCGCCCTCACCCGTCGCACGGAAGTACTGGTTGTGGGCCGTTGCCTCTTCCAGCTGGCCCAGATTCACCGCATCGGTCGCTTCAGTGCCGTCGGCGACGTTGGTGATCTGCCGCTCGTTGCCAACCGCTCCCACCGACACCGTATCGGCACGGTCAGCCACCGAATCCGCACCCAGCGCCACGCTGTTGGTCGCGGCCGCATCGGCCAGGAAGCCCACCGCGGTCGAGTTCTCTGCCCGCGCGATGCTGCCGCTGCCCAGTGCGGAAGAACCCGCCTGCTGGGCCACTGCCAACGTACCCAGCGAGGTGGCCTGCACGCCCAGCGCCTCCGCCAGCGTACCCACCGAAGTCGCCCCCAGTTCAGTCGCCCAGGCACCGTTACCCAGCGCGGTCGAGGCCACGCCGCTGGCTTCGGTGTCCTGAAGAATCAGGCCAGGGAAGCCAAACAACAGATCGCCATAGTCAGCACGGCCGCCTACCGCCAGGCTGTAGTCGGCGCTGGCAACACTGGCAAAGCCCACCGCCGTCGCGTACTCACCCATCGCTTCGGCGCCGTAGCCCAGTGCGGAAGTCCCGAAGCCCGAAGCCACGCTGTAACCACCAAAGGCCGAACCCGCATCACCGGTTGCCGTCGCCTGGAAGCCATTGGCCGTGGACTGCTGTCCAGAGGCGACTGACTCTGCGCCGGTCGCGGTGCTGTACGGACCTTCCGCCGTGGCACCAGTGCCGATAGCGGTGGCACCGATCGCTGACGCGCCTGCACCATCACCGATCGCCACGCTGGACTCGCCAATGGCCTGGGCATACGCACCCAACGCCACCGAATGGAAGCCATCCGCCACCGTGTTGTAGCCGATCGCCGTTGCGCCGTCGTTGAAGGCCATGGCACCGCCGCCGTACGCGGAAGCTCCATCGCCGAAAGCATTGCTGGCCTCACCGGCCGCGGTGGCGTCGTTGCCTTCCGCGTAGGCACCGGCGTCGCTGAACTCGCTGCCGGTGGCAGTGAAGTACCTGCTGGTGTTCTCGGCCACCTCGGCGACCGCGTTCAGCTGGTCCAGGTTCACCGCATCGGTACCCTCGGTGCCCGCCGCCACATTGGTGATCTGGCGCTCGTTGCCCACCGAGCCCACCGATACGGTGCCCTCGCGATCAGCCTCCGAGCCCACGCCCAGCGCCACCGAGTTGTCCGCCGTCGCGTAGGCATCCGCACCCACTGCTACGGATTCATAACCCGATGCCATCGACCAGGCACCCAGCGCCGTGCTGTTGTAGCCCGGCGCATAGGCGGCCGCGCCCACGGCGGTGGCGTAGTCACCCGTCGCTTCCGTCGGCAGCAGCCCAAGGAAGCTCGAACCACCCACCGCCACGCTGTTGTAGCCGCTGGCATTGGAACCTTCACCCACGGCGACCGAAGACTCGCCGCTGGCGTTGGAACCAAAACCCACCGCCGTCGCACCATCGCTCGTTGCATTGGCGCCGTAGCCCAGCGCCGAAGCGCCGAAGCCCGAGGCCACGCTGTAACCACCGTAGGCGGAAGAAGCATCCTCGCTGGCTTGGGCACGGAAACCACTGGCCGTGGACTGCACACCCGAAGCCACCGCCTCTGCACCCGTCGCGGTGCTGTAGCCGTTGTCCGCGACAGCACCCGCACCAGTGGCAGTCGCGCCGGTCGCTGACGCATAGGCACCATCACCGATCGCCACGCTGGACTCGCCAATGGCCTGGGCATACGCACCCAGCGCCACCGAATGGAAGCCATCCGCCACCGTGTTGTAGCCGATTGCCGTTGCGCCATCGTTGTAAGCCACGGCGCCGCCGCCGTACGCGGACGCGCCGTCACCGAACGCATTGCTGGCTTCGCCAGCCGCGGTGGCGTCGTTGCCTTCCGCCCAGGCACCGGCGTCGCTCGCATCACTGCCGGTGGCAGTGAAGTACTTGCTGGTGTTCTCCGCCACCTCGGCGACCGCGTTCAGCTGATCCAGATTCACCGCATCGGTGCCCTCGGTACCCGCCGCCACGTTCGTGATCTGGCGCTCGCCACCCACTTCACCCACGGACACGCTGTCTTCGCGATCGGCCACCGATCCCGCACCCAGAGCCACGCTGTTGGCCGCCGAGGTATGGGCGCCGTAGCCAAGAACAGTGCTGTCATCGGCTTGCGCCCACGAGGCTGCACCCAGGGCAGTGGAATTCTGCCCATCGGCGCTGCTCATCCAGCCCAGGGACGTGGACTGATCCCCGGTTGCCCAGGAGCCCGCACCAAGCGCGGTGGATCCGTCACCGAGCGCCTCGGTCGTAAAGAACCCGTACGCTGCACCGCCAATGGCGATGCTCTCCTCGCCGCCGGCAACGCTCGACTCGCCAATCGCAATGCTGGCGGTCCCGACGGCTGCGCTCATCGTGCCGATCGCGGTCGAGTAATCACCGATCGCATTGGACACCGCGCCGAATGCCGACGACTGGTCACCGCCTGCGTAGGCACCCACACCGGTCGCCGTTGATGCAAAGCCCGACGCCTCGGCACTGGCGCCGACCGCGGTTCCGCCTACCCCGGCACTGGTGGCACTGGTCTCGATCGGATTGCCGCTGCCATCGACCAGCAGGGGATCCCCGTTCTCGTTCACCGCATTCCCGCCGACCGCCACGCTGGCGGCACCATCTGCCTGCGCACCAGCACCAAACGCGGCGCTGTTCTGTCCCCAGGCATTTGCATTGAAGCCGACTGCCGTCGCGTTCTCGGCCTGCGCCATGGCGCCACTGCCGAACGCCGATGCGCCCATTCCATAGGCATCGCTTGATGCGCCGATCGCAGTCGCGTAATCGCCATCAGCCATGGCATTGGAGCCGGCTGCAGTCGCGTCTTCACCGTGGACGAAGGCCTCGCCCTCACCCGTCGCACGGAAGTACTGGTTGTG
>DXCY01000066.1 GCA_019115725.1 Candidatus Luteimonas excrementigallinarum | reverse complement strand
GCATCGCGCGTGTCGGCCGCGTAGGGCCGACCTACGGCGTCATGTGCGGCGATCGGTAGGTCGGGGCTACGCCCCCGACGCCCCGCGAAACACGTACTCCCCGCGTTCGCCGCGAGCCAGGCATTCCTCTGCCACGAAGTCTCGAGCGCCGGGTGGGGGTGCCCTTCAGGCGTAAGTGAAGGAGGAGGTGGCGGCCGCAGGCCGACGCCGGGGGACATGGAGCCTGAAGGGCACCCCTGCCCGGCGCACCGGCACCTTATCAACGCGCGCTTTCCCCTGATTGGGAAATGAACCTAAAAAAAGCCCCGCGCCGGGAGCCGGAGCGGGGCTTGAACTTCCATGGTGGCCAGGGAGGGAATCGAACCCCCGACACGGGGATTTTCAATCCCCTGCTCTACCAACTGAGCTACCTGGCCGGAATATTGCACGGCCGGGCCGTGAGAAGCGGAAATGATACGTAGTGAAGCACGTTTGGGCAAGCCCTGAAGCATTGCCTTCACACGGCAAGGGTCAGTACTTGTCGCCAAGGCGAAGGCACCGTAAACTAGCCGGCCCGCCGAGGCTCAATCAGCCCCGGCATGCAGCATCAGGGCGGTTAGCTCAGCGGTAGAGCATTGCCTTCACACGGCAAGGGTCAGTGGTTCGATCCCACTACCGCCCACCATATCCACCAGCTACGGAGATACATCATCTCCCTGCTGCTAAAACCCCCGGGGAAACCCGGGGGTTTTTCGTTACTGGCGAGAAGTTCTCCCGCAGAAGAAGGTCACGACTGCGGCGGGCTCAGTGCGGCGCGCCACTCCTCCAGAAAGTGCCGGACGGCGCCCCAGCGGCGCTGCACCATCTCGGGAGACTGGCTGAGATTGTTCTCAAACACCTTTGCCACACCATCCAGGTCTTCCCAGAATTTTGGCTTGTCCGCCACGGGCCTGACCAGAGTCAGCAGCATGACCTCCATGGCCATCAATTTGGCAACCAGCAGGTCGGTTTCGGTAGGGGTCTCGCGCATGTGAGGTTCCTTTCAAGTGGGCCTGCAAGGATACCGGTCAGCGCGCTGGGCAGCTGCCGATGCGGGTAAACGCCAGGTCCTGGAAGTTGTAGCTGGAGCCGACGCGCGGGTTGATCCGGGTCACCGCCAGGGTCGCTGCGCTGCCGTCTTCGGGCTGGTTGAAGTCCAGCCACGGCTCGGCGCTGACGGTGGGTTCAATCCAGTCCACCAGCAGGCGGTCGCCGGATTCCAGTACCGGCCCGGTCAGCATGGGCGAACGTTCGGAGGCGAACTGCACCTGCCCGTCACCGGCCACGCATACCGATGCCCGGCCAAACCACGGATCCTCGTACACGCCCAGCCAGCGCGCGATCGCGGCGGGATCGGCAGGCACCCGGTCGCTGGTATCCGGCAGAGGCTCCGCCGCATCGTCGTTCTGCCCGGCCGCCTGCGCGCGCTCCTGGGCGATCAGTGCAGCGTAGTGATCCACATCCAGGCCCGCATCCGGGCGGGTGAAGTAGCTGGTCAGGGCCTGGCCCAGGGCGGTGCGGGCGTCGCCGCCGGAGCCGTTGATCATCAGCACGAAGCCCGCGCCTTCCTGCGGCAGCAGGGTCAGCGCCGAGAACATGCCCGACAGCGTGCCGGTATGGCCCACCTTGAAGCGCCCTTCGCTGTCGTTGATCCGCCAGCCCAGGCCATAGGCGTAGAAGTTGGCGCCCTCCCAGTCGCGCATGCGCTGGCCCAGCGGCATGGGCATGTGCACGCTCCACAGCATGCGGCGCTGTTCTTCCGACAGCCACGGCTCGCCATCCACCAGGCCGTACCGGTCGGGCTGCAGCCACATCTGCATCCAGGCGGTCATGTCGCGCAGGCTGCAGCGGATGCCACCGGCCGCGGCCATGGGCACAGCGGGTATCACTTCGCCGTCTTCGCGGATCACCACGTTGCGCCCATCCACCTGCATATGCGGCTGGGCCACGTTGCCCACCCCGTCGCGCTGCCACTCGCCCACCTGGCAACGGTCCAGGCCCAGCGGTTCGAACAGCTCCTGGCGCAGCGCCTGCTCGTAGGATCCGGCGCCGGAGGCCGCAGCAGCCACCTCGCCGGCCACGATGTACATCACGTTGCTGTAGTTGTAGCGGGTGCGGAAGCTGGAAGCTGGCGGAAGGTGGGCGATGCCGGCCACCACCTGCTCGCGGGTGAACAGGTTCGGCTCCGGCCACAGCATCAGGTCGCCGGCGGCCGGGCCCAGTCCGCTGTTGTGGATCACCAGGTCGCGCACCTGGATGTGCTCGCTCACCCACGGATCGGCCATGCGGAAATCAGGCAGGTGGCGGCTGACCGGGTCATCCCAGGCCAGCTTGCCCTGGTCCACCAGCCGGGCCAGCAGCGCGGTGGTCATGGCCTTGCCGTTGGAGGCGATCTTGAACAGCGTGTCGTCGTTGATCGACTGGCCTTCGCCCGCGCGCAGCTCGCCTTCGCTGCGCATGTACACCACCTCCCCGTCCTCCACTACGCCCACCGCCAGGCCGGGCAGGTTCCAGCGCTCCCTGGCCTGATCGAACAGCGCATCCAGCTGCGGGTTGGCATGGGCCGGCCCCAGGGCCAGGGCGGAAAGGACGACAAGTGCGCAGGCGCGCCGCAACGACAGGGTCATGCTTGCTCCGGATAAAAAGCCGGCCGCGCCCAAGGGAAGCGCGGCCGGCAAAGTCAACATGGAATGGTCAGGGTGCAACGATCAACACAACAAACCTGGAACGAAGGATCAGAAGCGGTATTCGGCAAGCACCGAGTAGGAGCGACCGCGTGGATCTGCCACGCGTGGCTCCCAGCCTGCGCCGCTGGCCCAGTCGTTCTTGTGGGCGGTGAACGGCGGATCACGGTCGGTCAGGTTCTTCACTCCGAACACCAGCCTCAGGCCCTCGAATCCACTGTAGGTGAGGCTGTAATTGTAGGTAATGTAGCGATCCACATCCGGGTCCCAGTTGCTCGGAATGTAGTGCCCGCTGGATACGCTGGTGGGCTCTTCATCGCGATAGCCGTGGCGGTAGATCTGGGTCAGGCTGTGCGCCCAGTCGCCCCTGGCCCAGGAGAAGCCGATGGTGTGTTTCCACTTGATCGGCAGGCTCCAGTAGCGCAGATAATCGCCCACCTGGTTGTCCGAATAGGGCAGGAACTCCAGCAGCTTGTCCTGGTAGTTGTCCAGGTAGCTGCCGTTGAGGTTGAGCCGGTAGTTGCCGCCGGCCAACTCGCCCATGAAGTTCATGTCCAGCTCCACGCCGCTCATCAGTGAGCCGCCGGAGTTGATGAAGCGGCGGTCAATCAGCACCACCTCGCCGCTGGCGTCGCGGATCCAGTTGTTGCGGAACAGATCGTAGTTGTCGCGCAGCACGTCCAGGTCCGGGCCGGTGCGAATGGTGTTGGTGCGTTCGATCTCCCACCAGTCCAC
>DXCY01000065.1 GCA_019115725.1 Candidatus Luteimonas excrementigallinarum | reverse complement strand
GGCCAGGATGGTGATGCCGCGCTCTTTCTCGATATCACCGCTGTCCATCACCCGGTCGGGGACGATGGTGCGTTCATCGAACGTGCCCGATTTGCGCAGCAGCTGGTCGACAAGGGTGGTTTTTCCATGGTCGACGTGGGCGACGATGGCGATGTTGCGGAGGCGTTCGACAGACATGGATTTTGGCATCGGGCAGGCCGCACCCTGGTGCCACGGCAGGCAGGCGCGGGAACGGAGGAGGGTTAGCCGGTTATTATAGCGTGGTTGACCCATCCCCACCTGTCCCCGAGGAAAATCCAAATGTCCCTGCACGCCCTGTTCGATACCGACCGCGGCCAGATCAAGGTTGAACTGCTGGCCGACAAGGCCCCGCTGACCGTTGCCAACTTCGTCAACCTGGCGAAGAAGGGCTTCTACGACGGCCTGAATTTCCACCGTGTCATCGCCGATTTCATGGTCCAGGGCGGCTGCCCGCAGGGCACCGGCACCGGCGGCCCGGGCTACCGGTTCGAGGACGAGACCAACAACGGCGTGCCGCACGAGCGCGGCGTGCTGTCGATGGCCAATGCCGGCCCGAATACCAACGGCAGCCAGTTCTTCATCACCCATATCAAGACCGACTGGCTGGACGGCAAGCACACCGTGTTCGGCAAGGTGGTCGAGGGCCTGGAGGTGGTGGACGCCATCAAGCAGGGCGACGCCATCACCTCGGTGAAGATCGAGGGCGATGCGGACGCCGTGCTGGCGGCCAAGGCCGACCGCGTGGCCGAGTGGAACAAGATCCTGGCGGCCTGATCGGGATCTGACGGCGCCGGCCTGCAGAGGCCGGCGTACGTCACCCTTGGCGCAGGCGGGCGCCGTGCACGCAATGCCCGTGCGAGGTCGACGGAGCTGCTGCGGTGATAAAATCGGCGGTTTCCATCAGGTCAGGAGCACACCCGAGGTGTCAGCCATGCCCCAGCCCGCCCGGCCCACGCTCGCCCGGCGCATCGGCCGCGCCCGGCCCAGCGCCATCATGCAGGTGGCCCAGAAGGCCAACCGGATGAAGGCGGAAGGCCGCGATGTCATCAACTTCTCCATCGGCGTGCCCAACTTCCTGCCCGGCGAGCATGTGTATGCCGCGGCGCACGCAGCCCTGGACAACGACTCGGGCCAGTACGGCAGCAACCGCGGCGCCGACGCGCTGCTCGATGCCTTCCTCGGCCACATTGAAGCGCTGGGCCTGACCGGCTACACCCGCGCCAATTGCGCCACCGGCGTCGGCGCCAAGCACCTGATCCACAATCTCGCCGAGGCGCTGCTGGATGAAGGCGACGGGATCGCCTTCCCGACCCCGTACTGGACCAGCTACCTGGATATCGCCGAGATCGTCAATGCCAAGGTGCAGCTGCTGCCGTGCCCGCCGGAACAGGATTACAAGCTCACTCCGGCCCAGCTGGACGAGGCGCTGGCGCAGAAGCCGAAGGTGTTCCTGTTCAACAACCCCTCCAATCCGACCGGCATGGTTTACACCCGGGAGGAGATCGCGGCGCTGGCCGATGTGCTGGTCAAGCATCCGGAAACCTGGATCATCACCGACGACATCTACAACCGGATGGTGTTTGACGGGGTGGGCTACCACAACTTCGTCCAGGCCCGGCCGGAGCTGCGCGATCGGGTGATTTTCCTCGATTCGCTGTCCAAGACCTGGGGCATGCCCGGCTGGCGGGTGGGCCTGATGGCCGGGCCGGAGGTGGTGGCACAGGCCGTGGCCACGCTCAACTCCAACCACATCACCAGCCTGCCCGAGGTGGCCACCGCAGCGGCCGTGGCGGCGCTGAGCGGCCCGCAGGATGTGCCGGACGCCAAGCGCGAGGAGTTTCAGGCCAAGCGCGACCAGGTGCTTGATGCCATGGCGGCGATCCCCGGCGTGGTCTGCCCGCGCCCGCAGGGTGCGTTCTACGTGTTTCCCGATATCAGCGTGGCGTTTGGCAAATCGCACAACGGCACGCGGATCGAAAACGACGTTGATTTCTGCACCGCGCTGCTGGAGGCCAAGGCCGTGGCCTGCGTGCCGGGCTCGGCCTTTGGCGAGCCGCGCAGCATGCGGATCAGCTATACCTGCCCGACGCCGCAGCTGGCGCCGGGACTGGAACGGATCGGCGAATTTTTCGCCGAGCTGGCCTGAGGCAGGCAGGTTGATGCGCGCGCTGTGGATCCTGGCCGTGGTCGCGCTCATCGGCGGCATCCTGCACTTTCGCAATGGGTCCGGAGCGGCGGAGCTGCATCCGGACGATCCGCGCCACGGTACCGGCAATGACCGGATCGTGATGCTGGCGGCCGACTGGTGCGGCTACTGCCGCAAGCAGCAGGCCGAGTTTTCCCGCGCCAACGTGCGCTACCGCATCCTGGATGTGGATACCGAAGAGGGCGACCGGGCCATGCGCGCGGTCGGTGCCCGGACCGTGCCGGTGACGATCATCGGCCAGGACCTGGTACGCGGCTACAACGTGGCTGCCCTGGATGAAAAGCTGTCCCCGTTGGGTTACCGCGTTTACTGAGCGATGCCCGCAACCCCACGCACGAACATGCATGAAGAGGAACTACCCATGAAGACGCCCGTCCGAGTTGCCGTTACCGGCGCCGCTGGCCAGATCGGCTACGCCCTGCTGTTCCGCATTGCCTCCGGCGAAATGCTGGGCAAGGACCAGCCGGTGATCCTGCAGATGCTGGAACTGCCGATGGAAAAGGCCCAGGCCGCGCTCAAGGGCGTGATGATGGAGCTGGAAGACTGCGCGTTCCCGCTGCTGGCCGGCATGGTCGGCACCGATGATGCGGAAGTGGCGTTCAAGGACGCCGATGTGGCCCTGCTGGTCGGCGCGCGTCCGCGCGGGCCGGGCATGGAGCGCAAGGACCTGCTGCTGGAAAACGCCAAGATCTTCACCGCCCAGGGCGCGGCGCTGAACAAGGTGGCCAGCCGCGACGTCAAGGTGCTGGTGGTCGGCAACCCGGCCAATACCAACGCCTACATCGCAATGAAGTCGGCGCCGGACCTGAAGCCGGAAAACTTCACCGCCATGCTGCGCCTGGACCACAATCGCGCGCTGAGCCAGCTGGCCACCAGGCTCGGCAAGCCGGTCGGCGGTATCGAGAAGCTGGTGGTGTGGGGCAACCACAGCCCGACCATGTACCCCGACTACCGCTTCGCCACCGCCGACGGCGCTTCGATTGGCGAGGCGATCAACGACCAGGAATGGAACGCGAACACGTTCATCCCGACGGTCGGCAAGCGCGGCGCGGCGATCATCGAGGCGCGCGGCCTGTCTTCGGCCGCTTCGGCCGCCAATGCCGCCATCGACCACATCCGCGACTGGGTGCTGGGCTCGGACGGCAAGTGGGTGACCATGGGCGTGCCGTCCGATGGCAGCTACGGCATTCCCGAGGGCGTGATGTTCGGCTTCCCGGTGACCACCGAGAACGGCCGCTACACCATCGTCAAGGATCTGCCGATCGACGACTTCAGCCGCAAGTACATCGACATCACCCTGGCCGAGCTCGAGGAAGAGCGCAGCGGTGTGGCCCACCTGCTGGGCTGAACGCCGCCGTCCCGTGGGGGCGCGCTTCGCGCGCTCCTACGGGAGGTCGCGGTCCAGGGTCCAGGTAATGTCGCGGCCTTCAGGGTCGCGGGCGAGGTGGAAGCGGGCGGGCGCGCCGGTCTGGACGCCCGTGTCGCCGTTCCCGGTGTCGCCGTCCATGATCGGAACGATGTAAAGCCCGGTTGCGTCGATAGTCTGGCGTGCGCCGGTATCGGCCAGGTCGCCAATATCGGTGATCCGGCCACTGCGGCCCGCCAGGGGGTGCTGGAAGTTGACCAGCACGTCGGCGCGCAGCGGCGGCAGGACGGGATGGGTAATGGTGGCGCCGCGGATCAGCAGGTCCGGATAGACGGCGCCGTTTTCAGGCAGATCCGTGTACAGCGCATGCGGGGCCGCGGCGTAGCTGCCGGTGGCGATGGCATCCAGGCCCGCAGCGAGCGCAATGAAGTTCAGCCGGCGGACCGCCTGCTTTTCCGGGTCGCCTTCGATGCCGCCCGATTCCACCAGCACGGTGCTGGTGCCCCAGGTCGTCATCAGGTCGCCGAAGGCGCGGGGATTGAAGGTGTCATCCCAGCGGCCCATGTGGCCGGCGATGTGTGGCTCCAGGGCGATGCGCATGGTGGCGGCCACGTGCATGGCGCGGCTGCGCACCGGGTTGATCCCGCGCGCCTCGTCGAAGGGCGGGGCGAGCAGGGCGATGGCTACCCCGCGGTCGCTGTCGCCGGCGCGGTATCCGGGGCGCTGGTCGTGCAGGTTGAAGCCGAACCCGGGCTCCAGCCGGTCGCGCAGCGCCTTGAGGGCTTGCGCCTCGGGCGTGGCCAGGGCGCGCGCATCGCGGTTGATATCCACGCCCTGGGCATTGCGACGCTGGAAGCGGGCCGCGCCGTCGGGATTGACCAGCGGGAAGAAGTGCAGCGTGGTCTGTTCGCGCAGCCTTTCCACCAGCGGGTGTTCCGGATGCGCGCCGAGGAAGTGGAACAGGTCGGCGAGTGCCATCGTGGCGGTGCTCTCGTCGCCGTGCATCTGCGACCACAGCAGCACCCGGGTGTCGCCGTTGCCCCATTGCACGTGACGCAGCGGGCGGCCTTCCGCGCTCACGCCGATCTGCTCGACCTGGAAGCCGGCTTCCACCGACAGCAGTGGGGTCGCCACCTGCCACCAGTGCTCCGGTGCGAAGGTCCGCTGTTCAAGGCCTCCGACGCGGATCGCCTCCGGATACATGCGCTCCAGCGCGTCCAGCCACGCGGGAGGCGGGGGGACCAATGCCGGCGCGGCAGCGGATGCTGCGTCGGGGCCGGAACCGTGCGCAGGTGTTGTGGCGCACGCGGCAAGCGCCGGCACGCACAGTGCAAACAGGCCGGCAATCAGGGGGCGGGGAAGGCGCATGGTGCAGTCCGGTCGGGCGGGGATGACCGAGCCTCGCGGCCGGACGGCGGCATGTCAATCGATCGCGGCCCCGCCCTGTTCCTTGGAAGCCCCTTCGCCCGCTGTTGGCTGCTCGCCGACGTAGCGCGCGCGCGGACGGATCAGCATGCCCGAGGCCTGCTGTTCCAGGGCGTGGGCCAGCCATCCGGCCAGCCGGCCGGCGGCGAACATCACCAGCGCCGGGGCTGCCGGCAGACCATGGGTATGACACAGCGCCGCCAGCAGGAGGTCGATGTTGGGGCGCTGGCCGCTGGCTTCCTCTGCGGCAGTGATGACCTGGTCCAGTCCGCGCATCGCCGGGTTGCGTCCGCGCGCCTCGCGCAGCATCTCCAGCAGCGCCGCCGCACGCGGATCCCCGTCCGGGTAGAGCGCATGGCCGAAGCCGGGCAGATCATCGCCGCGCTCCCAGCGCGCCGCGACGTGGGCGCCGGGAGAGGACGCGGCCAGCGCTTCGCCGATCAGTGCATGGGCGCGCGCGGTGGCGCCGCCGTGGCGCGGGCCGGACAGGGCCGACAGGCCGGTGCAGACCGTGGCGTGCAGGTGCGCGCCGGTAGAGGCCACCACCCGCGCGGCGAACGCGGAGACGTTGAGCTCGTGGTCGGCGCACAGCACCAGCGCCGCGCGCACCATGTCGGCAAAGCGCGGATCGCGCGGCTTCCAGTGCCGGGCCAGCAGGCGGTGCACCGGCACGTTGGCCGGAGCCACGCCGGCGACCAGCGCCGCGTTCTGGCGCAGCAGGGTGGCGGCGATTTCCCGCCGCGCCGTGGCCGATGAGCTGAACGAATGACGGACTTCCAGTGCCAGCAGCGGGATCGCCGCCATCGCCCGCTCCAGCGGTGGCAGGCCGGCATCGCCGGCCACGGCGCGCACGGTGCCGGGCCACTCCAGTGCCAGCGGGTGCGCGAAGGGATCCTCGTCGCCGCAGTCCCACAGCAGCCGTGCGGCGTCTTCCAGCGTGGCGCCTTCGCGGGCCAGCGCCACCGCGGAATGGCCGCGGTAGTAGGGACCGTCCGGGCGGATCAGCGAGATCCGCGTTTCCATCACCGGCAGGCCCCGGTCCAGGCTCTGTGCCGCTCCGCGCGCGGCTCCGCGCCCGGCGCGTTTGCGCTGCAGCAGCTTGTCGATATCAGTGCGCCGGTACGCGCGGCTGCGATGGTCGGCGCCAGGGCGCGACTGCACCAGCCCGCGGCTGACGTAGGCGTACAGGGTGGCGGGGCTGATGCCCAGCAGTTCGCAGGCTCGGGCCGCGGGGATGAATTCATCGTCCATCCCGATATATTGATTCATTCGTTCAAGATTGATCAACAGGTTGATTGGTGCGAGATTGTTGGCGTCAACGGTGCGGTCCATGCCAGCCACTGGCGGCTGACGCCCACATCCACAGGAGCTTGTGATGAGTACCGCTTCCCCCGGCGCACGCTTCCGCGCCGCCCTTGCTGAAGAATCCCCGCTGCAGGTGATCGGCGCCATCAATGCCAACCACGCCCTGCTGGCCCGGCGTGCCGGCTTCCGCGCCATCTACCTGTCGGGCGGCGGCGTGGCTGCCGGTTCGCTGGGGATGCCGGATCTGGGCATCAATACGCTGGAAGACGTGCTGATCGACACCCGCCGGATCACCGACGTGTGCGACCTGCCGCTGATGGTGGATATCGACACCGGCTTTGGCCCCAGCGCGTTCAATATCGAGCGCACCATCAAGAGCCTGATCAAGGCTGGCGCTGCCGCCTGCCACATCGAGGACCAGGTGGGGGCCAAGCGCTGTGGCCACCGGCCGGGCAAGGAGATCGTGTCGCAGGGGGAAATGACCGACCGGGTGAAGGCCGCCGCGGATGCGAAGACCGATCCTGACTTTTTCCTCATTGCGCGCACCGACGCCATCCAGGTGGAAGGCGTGGACGCGGCGATCGAACGCGCGCTGGCCTGCGTGGAGGCGGGCGCCGACGGCATCTTCGCCGAGGCCGCGCATGACCTGCAGACCTACCGCAAGTTCGCCGATGCGGTGAAGGTGCCGGTGCTGGCCAACATCACCGAGTTCGGTGCCACCCCGCTGTTCTCGCGCGACGAGCTGGCCTCGGCCGGCGTGGCGATCCAGCTGTTCCCGCTGTCGGCCTTCCGCGCGGCCAACAAGGCCGCCGAGTCCGTGTACACCGCGGTGCGCCGCGATGGCCACCAGAAGGCCGTGGTCGATGCCATGCAGACCCGCGAAGAGCTGTACGAGCGCATCGGCTACCACGCGTTCGAACAGCGCCTCGACGCCCTCTTCAAGTAGGTCGGGCAACGCCCCGACACACACTTGCCTGTAGGTCGGGGCTACGCCCCCGACGCATTCGATTCCGGAGACCCGAAATGACCGAGACCACCCAAGCCCCCGGCTTCAAGCCGAAGAAGTCCGTTGCCCTGTCCGGCACCGCCGCCGGCAACACCGCGCTGTGCACGGTCGGCCGTACCGGCAACGACCTGCACTACCGCGGCTACGACATCCTCGACCTGGCCCGGACCAGCGAGTTCGAGGAAATCGCCCACCTGCTGGTGCACGGCACGCTGCCCAACGCGGCCGAGCTGCGCGCCTACAAGGCCAAGCTGAAGTCGTTGCGTGGCATCCCGGCCGCGGTGAAGGCCGCGCTGGAAGAGCTGCCGCCGTCGGCGCATCCGATGGATGTGATGCGCACCGGCGTGTCGGTACTCGGCTGCGTGGCGCCGGAGAAGGACGACCACAACCATCCGGGCGCGCGTGATATCGCCGACAAGCTGATGGCCAGCCTGGGCTCGATGCTGCTGTACTGGTACCACTACAGCCACAACGGCCGGGTCATCGACGTGGAAACCGACGACGACTCGATCGGCGGCCACTTCCTGCACCTGCTGCACGGCGAGCCGGCGCCGGAGTCCTGGGTCAAGGCGATGCACACCTCGCTGATCCTCTACGCCGAGCACGAGTTCAACGCCAGCACCTTCACCTGCCGGGTGATCGCCGGCACCGGCAGCGACATGTATTCGTGCATTGCCGGCGGCATCGGCGCGCTGCGCGGGCCCAAGCACGGCGGCGCCAACGAGGTCGCGTTCGAAGTGCAGAAGCGCTACGGGACCCCGGACGAGGCCGAGGCCGACATCCGCGAGCGGGTGGAGCGCAAGGAAGTGATCATCGGCTTCGGCCACCCGGTGTACACCGTGAGCGATCCGCGCAACGAGGTGATCAAGGCTGTGGCCCGCGAGCTGTCGGAAGAGCAGGGCAGCACGAAGATGTATGACATTGCCGAGCGCCTGGAATCGACCATGTGGGACATCAAGAAGATGTTCCCGAACCTGGATTGGTTCAGCGCTGTCAGCTACCACATGATGGGCGTGCCGACGGCCATGTTCACCCCGCTGTTCGTGATCGCCCGCACCGCCGGCTGGAGCGCGCACGTGATCGAGCAGCGCATCGACGGCAAGATCATCCGCCCCAGCGCCAACTACACCGGGCCGGAAGACCTCGCGTTCGTGCCGATCGAACAGCGCCCGTAACCTACGCCGCCGCCCCGCCTGCGCGGGGCCGGCGCTTCCCGCCGCGCCGCCCAGGCGGCGTCGGCCGCACCTTGTAACAGCCAGCACCCGCAGCCAGCGAGCAACGATGAACACCCAATACCGCAAGCCCCTCCCCGGAACCGATCTCGCGTGGTACGACGCCCGCGAGGCGGTGGAAACCATCCGCGCCGGTGCGTGGGCCACGCTGCCGTACACCGCCCGCGTGCACGCCGAGAACATCGTGCGCCGCGCCGACCCGGAGATGCGCGATGCGTACCTGACGCAGCTGATCGAGCGTCGCCGCGACCTGGATTTCCCCTGGTTCCCGGCGCGCGTGGTGTGCCACGACATCCTCGGCCAGACCGCGCTGGTGGACCTGGCCGGCCTGCGCGATGCCATTGCCGATGCCGGTGGCGATCCGGCCAAGGTCAACCCGGTGGTGCCGGTGCAGCTGATCGTGGACCACTCGCTGGCGGTGGAGTGCGGCGGCTTCGATCCGGATGCGTTCACTGCCAACCGCGAGATCGAGGACCGGCGCAACGCCGACCGCTTCCACTTCATCGACTGGACCAAACTGGCGTTCCGGAACGTGGATGTAATTCCGCCGGGCAACGGGATCATGCATCAGATCAACCTGGAGAAGATGTCGCCGGTGGTCTATGTGGATGACGGGGTCGCGTTCCCCGATACCTGCGTAGGCACCGACAGCCACACCCCGCACGTGGACGCGCTGGGCGTGATCGCAATCGGCGTTGGTGGCCTGGAGGCCGAGAGCGTGATGCTGGGCCGGGCCTCGTGGATGCGCACGCCGGAGATGATCGCCGTTGAACTCAGCGGCAAGCCGCAGCCGGGCATCACCGCCACCGATATCGTGCTGGCCCTGACCGAATTCCTGCGCCAGCAGCGGGTGGTGGGGGCGTACCTGGAATTCCGCGGCGAAGGTGCCGCTGCGCTGACCATCGGCGACCGGGCCACCATTTCCAATATGGCGCCCGAATACGGCGCCACTGCGGCGATGTTCTTCATCGACGACAACACCCTCGACTACCTGCGCCTGACCGGGCGCACCGAGGAGCAGATTGCGCTGGTGGAGAATTACGCCAGAACAGCAGGCCTGTGGGCCTCGGACCTGGCCGATGCCGAGTATGCGCGCACGCTGCATTTCGACCTCTCCAGCGTGGTGCGCAACATGGCCGGGCCGTCCAATCCGCACCGGCGCCTGCCGGTCAGCGACCTGGCCGAACGCGGCATTGCCGCTGATCTTGAAGCCGCGCGCGCGCAGGAGGCCGAAGGCCTGCTGCCCGATGGCGCGGTGATCATTGCCGCCATCACCAGCTGCACCAATACCTCCAATCCGCGCAACGTGATTGCCGCCGCGCTGCTGGCGCGCAACGCCAACGCGCGCGGACTGACCCGCAAGCCGTGGGTGAAGAGCTCGCTGGCGCCCGGCTCGCGTGCCGTGCAGCTGTATCTGGAAGAGGCCAACCTGCTGCCGGAGCTGGAGCAGCTGGGCTTTGGCATCGTCGGCTTCGCCTGCACCACCTGCAACGGCATGTCGGGCGCGCTGGACCCGGAAATCCAGAAGGAAGTGATCGATCGCGACCTGTACTCGGTGGCGGTGCTGTCGGGCAACCGCAACTTTGACGGCCGCATCCACCCCTACGCCAAGCAGGCCTTCCTGGCCTCGCCGCCGCTGGTGATCGCCTACGCCATCGCCGGCACGGTGCGCTTTGATATCGAGAAGGACGTGCTGGGCGTGGATGCCGATGGCAACCAGGTGCGGCTCAAGGACATCTGGCCCAGCGACGAGGAGATCGACGCGGTGGTCAAGGCCAGCGTCAAGCCGGAGCAGTTCCGCCGCGTGTACGAGCCCATGTTCCGCCTGGCCGTGGATGACGGCACCCGGGTGGAGCCGCTGTATGACTGGCGCCCGATGAGCACCTACATCCGCCGCCCGCCCTACTGGGAAGGCGCGTTGGCTGGCGAACGCACGCTCAAGGGCATGCGCCCGCTGGCGGTGCTGGGCGACAACATCACCACCGATCACCTGTCGCCATCCAACGCGATCCTGCCCACCAGCGCCGCCGGTGAATACCTGGCGAAGATGGGCCTGCCGGAGGAGGACTTCAATTCCTACGCCACCCATCGCGGCGACCACCTGACCGCGCAGCGGGCCACCTTCGCCAACCCCAAGCTGCTCAACGAGATGGTGCGCGATGCGAACGGTGAGGTGCGGCAGGGCTCGCTGGCCCGGATCGAGCCGGAGGGCGAGGTGACCCGCATGTGGGAGGCGATTGAAACCTACATGGAGCGCCGCCAGCCGCTGATCATCATTGCCGGCGCCGACTACGGCCAGGGCTCCAGCCGCGACTGGGCGGCCAAGGGCGTGCGTCTGGCCGGGGTGGAGGCGATCGTGGCCGAGGGCTTCGAACGCATCCACCGCACCAACCTGGTGGGCATGGGCGTGCTGCCGCTGGAATTCCAGGCCGGCACCACGCGCCTGACCCTGGGCATCGACGGCACCGAGACTTTCGACGTCACCGGCACGCCGGCGCCGGGCGCCACCCTGACCCTGGTGATCAACCGCCGCGACGGCGGGCGGGTGGAGGTGCCCGTGACCTGCCGCCTGGATTCGGACGAAGACGTGCAGGTGTACAGCGCCGGCGGCGTGCTGCAGCGGTTCGCGCAGGACTTCCTGGCTTCGAACGCCGCGTGATGTTCGAGCGGCTGCCCGGTGGGTCCGAAGCCCACGCTGCGTTCGATGATGCCTGGTGGCCGGGGCGCGGCCCGCGGCTGCTGTTCATCCTCCGGCTGGCGCCAACGGTGACCGCGGCCCTGGACAGCGCCATCCGTTCGGCCGGGGTCAAGGCCGCGCTGGGGCAGGATCTGTTTCCGGCGCCGCTGTGGCACCAGTCGGTGTCGGACCGCTACGCCGACCGGCCCGACATCAGGCAGCGCCTGCTGGCTGCCGGTGAACGCGTGCGGGCGCCCGGGTTCACCCTGGAGCTGGACCAGCTCCGGGCCGCCCGCAATCTGCGCGACAGCTTCAACGTGGAAGCCCGCCAGCGCAGCGCCAGTCCCGAGCTTCGCGCGCTGGTCGATGCGATCAACGACGCCGCCGCGGAGCAGGGCCTGCCGCGGGGCAAGGGACACTCCCCGCACGTCACCCTGAGCTACGGCTTCCGCGGCGAGCTGCCCGGCACCCAGCCGATGATCCCGGTGGAGTGGCAGGTGGAGGCGTTCGAACTGGTGTCAGGCGGCGGCAGCCCGTATGCCTACACCACCCTGGGCCGCTGGATGCTGGGCCCTGCCGCTCCCCGCGCCTCGCAGGCAAGCCTGTTCTGAATCGTCCGCTCCCGTTCGCCACGCTTTGATTCCCTTCCAGCCTGCCGATCCCGCGCAGGCACGTTTTGCAGGACCGCACCATGACTGCCCGCACCACCGCTGATCACCGCTCCTCCCACGTCCCGCAGCTCCGCATCCCCGCCACCTACCAGCGCGGCGGCACCTCCAAGGGCGTGTTCTTCCGCCTGGAAGACCTGCCGGAAGCCGCGCAGGTACCGGGGCCGGCGCGTGATGCGCTGCTGATGCGGGTGATCGGCTCGCCCGATCCCTACGGCAAGCACACTGACGGCATGGGCGGGGCGACCTCATCGACCAGCAAGTGCGTGATCATTTCCCGCTCCAGCCGGCCGGATCATGACGTGGACTATCTGTATGGCCAGGTGGCGATCGACAGCGCCTTCGTCGACTGGTCGGGCAACTGCGGCAACCTCAGCACCGCGGTGGGGCCGTTTGCGATTGCCAACGGCTTCATCGACCCGGCGCGCCTGCCGGAGAACGGCACCTTCGCGGTGCGCGTGTGGCAGGCCAATATCGGCAAGACCATCGTCTGCCACGTGCCGATCGTGGATGGGCAGGTGCAGGAGACCGGCGACTTCGAGCTGGATGGGGTGACCTTTCCGGCGGCCGAGATCGTGCTGGAATTCATGGATCCGTCCGACGATGACGGTGACGGCGGCTCGATGTTCCCCACCGGTAACCTGGTGGACACGCTGGAGGTGCCCGGCGTCGGCCGCCTGCAGGCCACCATGATCAGCGCGGGCATTCCGACGGTGTTCGTCAACGCGGCTGACATCGGCTATGCCGGTACCGAGCTGCAGCCGGCGATCAACGAAGACCCGGCGGCGCTGGCGAAGTTGGAGGCGATCCGCATCGCCGGCGCACTGCGCATGGGACTGATCAGAACGGTGGAAGAGGCGGCCACCCGCCAGCACACGCCGAAGGTGGCCTTCGTGGCGCCGCCGGCCGGCTATGCGGCCAGCAGTGGCAAGGCGATTGCCGCGGCCGATATCGACCTCAACGTACGGGCCATGTCGATGGGCAAGCTGCACCACGCAATGATGGGCACCTGCGCGGTGGCGATCGCCACTGCCGCGGCGGTGCCGGGCACGCTGGTGAACCTGGCCGCGGGCGGCGGCGCGCGCGATGCGGTGCGCTTCGGGCATCCATCGGGCACGTTGCGGGTGGGAGCCGAGGTGCGCCAGCAGGACGGCCAGTGGGCCGTCACCAAGGCGGTGATGAGCCGCAGCGCCCGGGTGCTGATGGAGGGCGCCGTGCGGGTGCCGGGCGATACGCTCGCGGTGTCGGGGGCGTAGCCCCGAACCTGCGGGCAAGTCGGGGCCGGATGCTGGCAGGTCGGTCCTATGCGACCGACGCGCAGAGAGTTGCAGCTCAGGTGCGGGGGCTGAGGTTCTGCACCCGCAGGAAGGTGTGGTCGTCGATCACCGCCACCTGCGGCGCGTTGCGCCAGTTGGGTGACGCGAGATTGTGGGCCAGGAAGTGGCTGGCGCCGGGCACCAGCTCTTCGCGCCTGCCCGGGGGCAGCGCCCAGTTGCGCTCGGATTCAACCGCCAGCTTCAGCGAATGCACCCACGCCCGGGAGTTGCTCAGGCGCATGCGCGGGGACACGATGCCCGGCGCGAACTGCTTGTGCGCGGTCACCACTTCGCACATCGAATCGCCCCACAGCCCGCTGTCCTGGCGGCGCAGGGCCACCTCGGCCACGGCCTGCTGGCCGAGCACGGACTGGTTGCGCGCTTCCAGGTACACGGTGGTGCCAAGGCAGAGCGAATCGGCCGCCGGCTGCGGCAGCAGGGTGGCGAACCAGAGGATCCAGCCCAGTGTCATGTGTTGTATCTCCTTGCTTCGTTGCGCTGGAGGCCGCGGTTGCCGCCCTGCGAACAGGGGCAACCGGGAAATCCGGCATGGCGAATGGGCGCACCCGGACAGGGCCGGACGCTCGCGAAGGGGTTCGCGACAAGGGCAGCGACTCTGTGGCGCTTTGTGCCCGGATCCCGCGCGATCCGCATTCCGGATGGCGGTGGATCAACCGGGAAGGCAGGCGCCTCCCTCGGACTGCGCGCACCTTAATGGCGGTTTGCCGAACTCAACCTGAATAGGAAAGCTTGACTTGGCGTCTACAGCCGGGCCGCCAGCCGGCTGCCCTGGTCGATGGCGCGCTTGGCATCCAGCTCGGCGGCCACGTCGGCGCCGCCGATCAGATGCGGGCTGATTCCAGCCGCAGTGAGCAGGTCGAACAGCTCGCGGCGGGGCTCCTGGCCCGCGCATACCACCACGTGGTCCACCGCCAGCACGCGCGTTTCACCCTCCGTGCGGATATGCAGGCCCGCATCGTCCACGCCGAGGTATTCCACACCGCCCAGCGTCTGCACCTGCCTGGCGCGCAGGGTGGCGCGATGGATCCAGCCGGTGGTCTTGCCCAGCCGGGTGCCCAGCCGGCCGGGACTGCGCTGCAGCAGCCACACCTGCCTGGCGGGTGGTGCGGGCTGCGGTTCCACCAGTGCGCCGCTGCTGGCGAACTCCGGGTCCACGCCCCATTCGCGCATCCACAGGGCAGGGTCCAGGGTGGGCGAGGGACCGTCGTGGACCAGGTATTCGGCCACGTCGAAGCCGATGCCGCCGGCGCCAATGATGGCCACGCGCCTGCCGGGCACCACCCGTCGCTCCAGCACATCCAGATAGCTGACCACCCGCGGGTGCCCGCTGCCCGGGAACGCCACCTGCCGCGGTACCACGCCGGTGGCCAGTACCACCTCGTCGAAGCCGGCGAGGGCTGCGGCATCGGCCGGGCTGGCCAGGCGCAGCTGGACGCCGGTGTCCTCCAGCCGGTGGCGGAACCAGCGCAGGGTCTCGGCGAACTCCTCCTTGCCGGGGATCCGCATCGCCAGCCTGAACTGGCCGCCGATCTCATCCGCCGCTTCAAACAGCGTCACCTGGTGGCCCCGTTCCGCCGCCACTGTGGCGCAGGCCAGCCCGGCCGGCCCGGCGCCCACCACCGCGATCCGCCGCGGCGTGGCGGCAGGCGTGTAGACCAGCTCGGTTTCAGCGCAGGCGCGCGGGTTGACCAGGCAGCTGGCGGTGCGGTTCTGGAAGATATGGTCCAGGCATGCCTGGTTGCAGGCGATGCAGGTATTGATGGAATGGGCCTTGCCCGTGCGCGCCTTGTTGGCCCACTCCGGATCCGCCAGCAGCGGGCGGGCCATGGAAACCAGGTCAGCGGCGCCGGAGGCGAGGATGCCCTCGGCAACGTCGGGCATGTTGATCCGGTTGCTGGCCACCAGTGGCAGGCGCACGTGGGCGCGCATCTTCGCGGTTGCCGTGGCAAACACGGCGCGCGGTACCGACGTGGCGATGGTGGGTACCCGGGATTCGTGCCAGCCGATGCCGGTGTTGAGGATGCTTGCGCCCGCAGCTTCCACCGCCTGGGCCTGGGCCACGATCTGCGCCCAGTCCGAGCCCTCCGGCACCAGCTCGGCCATCGACTGCCGGTAGATGAGGATGAAGTCCGGCCCGCAGGCCTCGCGTACCCGGGCGACGATCTCGGTGGCGAACCGCATCCGGTGTTCCAACGGCCCGCCCCAGCGGTCGTTGCGCTGGTTGGTGCGCGCGCTGGCGAACTCGTTGATCAGATAGCCTTCCGATCCCATGATTTCGACGCCGTCGTAGCCGGCGTCCCGGGCCAGGCGGGCGGCCCGCACATAGGCGACGATAGTCCGTTCAACGCCGCGGGCGGAGAGGGCGCGCGGAGTGAAGGGCGTGATCGGTGACTTGATCCGCGACGGCGCAACTGACAGCGGGTGGTAGGCGTAGCGGCCGGCATGCAGCAGCTGCAGGCAGATTCTGGCGCCGCTGTCATGCACCGCCCGGGTGACCTGGCGATGCTTGCCCGTTTCCCACGGCCAGGACAGGCGGCTGGCGAAGGGCTGCAGCCAGCCAGCCACGTTGGGCGAGAAACCTCCCGTGACGATCAGCCCCACGCCCCCGGCAGCGCGCTCTGCGAAGTACGCGGCCAGCCTGGGGAAATCACGACGCCTATCTTCCAGCCCGGTGTGCATGGAGCCCATCAGCACCCGGTTGCGCAGGGTGGTGAACCCCAGGTCCAGCGGCTGGAACAGATGCGGGTAGGGCATCGCGTCCGTGGCCGGCAGCGAAGGATCAGGCTGGGAAAGGGCGGAGGGCATGGCGGATACGCAGGCGTATGGATGGGGCAGCGTGCCGGGGAAGCCGCCTGCAGGCAAGCGCCCGTCGGCAGATTGCCTGCTGCCGACTCAATCAGTGTCTGATGCGCCTGACCCTAATCGGCGCGACAGCCAGCCTCTGCCTGCTCGGCCGGCGGGGGCGCCTGTGCGCCCACCGTGCGCAGCCTTGGCGGCAGTGCAAACATCGGCAGGAACACGCCGCACAGCGGTCCCACCAGGCAGGCAAAGGCCAGGGTGCCCCAGCCCACGGTGCCGCCCAGCCACCAGCCGGTCACCAGCACCGCGGCTTCGATCAGGCTGCGTACCATCCAGATGGGGCGGCCGGTGCGCCGGTGCAGGCCGGTCATCAGGCCGTCGCGCGGGCCCGCGCCAAAGCCGGCGCCGATATAGATCCCGGTGGCGGCGGCGAGCAGCACCAGGCCGGCGGCAAACAGTGCAGTCTGGGCCACCAGCCCGTGCGCATCCGGAATCGCCCACAGGCCCAGCTGCGCGCTGGGCCCGATCAGCAGGGCGTTGAGCACCGTGCCGATGCCGAACTTCTCCCGCAGCGGCAGCCACAGCGCCAGCACGCCGACGCCGATCAGCACCGTGGCCAGTCCAAAGGGAATGCCGGCGCGGACCGAAACGCCCTGGCTCAGCACGTCCCACGGCGCCAGGCCGATGCCGGCGCGCACCATCATGCTGGTGCCGATGCCATACAGGAACAGCCCCAGCAGCAGCCGGGCCATGCGTTCGGGGAGGAGGGAGGGCATGCGGGCGATTTTAGCCCGTGTGCAGGACGGTAACGCCGCGTATGCCAGCATCGCCTCGAACCCGTCCCGGAGCCAGCCCATGTCTTCGCCCGACTCGCGTTCCGCCGCCCGCCCGGACCCCGACCAGCCCCTGGTGGATGTGGCCAACTACGTCATCGATGCCCGGATCGACTCGGAGCTCGCCTTCGACACCGCGCGCTGGATGCTGCTCGATTCGATGGCCTGCGCCATGCTCGCGCTGGAGTTCCAGCAGTGCCGGGGGCACCTGGGGCCGCTGGTGCCCGGCAGCGACATCGAAGGCGGCGCCCGCGTGCCGGGTACCGGTTTCACCCTGGATCCGGCCCAGGCGGCGTTCAACATCGGCACCCTGGTGCGCTGGCTCGATTTCAACGACACCTGGTTGGCGGCCGAGTGGGGGCATCCGTCCGACAACCTCGGCACCATTCTGGCGGTGGCCGACTGGCTGTCCCGAAAGGAGGGCAGGCACATCACCGTGCGCGACGTGCTCGGCTGGGCGATCAAAGCCCACGAGATCCAGGGGGTCCATGCGCTGCGCAATGCCTTCAACCGGGTGGGGCTTGATCACGTGATTCTGGTGCGCGTGGCTTCCACCGCGGTGGCCACGGCGATGCTGGGCGGGGGCAGGCAGGAAGTGATCAACGCGCTTTCGCACGCCTGGATCGACGGCGGGGCACTGCGCACCTATCGTCATGCGCCCAATACCGGTCCGCGCAAAAGCTGGGCCGCCGGCGATGCCTGCCGGCGCGCGGTGATCCACGCCCTCAATGCGACGCGCAAGGGCGTTGAGGGATATCCCTCGGCGCTGACGGCGCCCGAGTGGGGCTTCTACGACGTGCTGTTCGGAGGCCGGGCATTCGAGTTTGAGCGGCCATTCGGCAGCTACGTGATGGAGAACGTGCTGTTCAAGATCAGCTGGCCGGCGGAATTCCATGCCCAGACCGCGGTCGAGTGCGCCCTGCAGCTGCACCCCGCGGTCCGCGATCGGCTGGATGCGATCGAACGGGTGGAGATCCGTACCCAGGAAGCCGGCGTGCGGATCATCGACAAGACCGGGCCGCTGGACAACTATGCCGACCGCGATCACTG
>DXCY01000064.1 GCA_019115725.1 Candidatus Luteimonas excrementigallinarum | reverse complement strand
TGTGGGGCGTGGCCGGCGTGCTCGCCGCGCTGCTGGCGGCGTGGCCGTTTTCAATGCTGCTGGAGAGTGGCTCGCTGGGTGCGGTGCTGGCGCTGAGCGCCGTGGCCGGCATTGCCGTGCTGGCACTGTGGCGCGCGTGGCCGGTGTGGCACGCGGTGGAGCGCGATGGTCACGGCGTGCGTGCCGCCTGGCGGGTGCTGGCCGATCATGACGCCTCGGTCACCCGCGGCGCTGGCCTGGCGGGCGCGGTGATCGTGGCGCTGGCCCTGCAGCTGCTGCTGGGCTGGCCGGGCCTGGTGGAGGGCCAGCCGCGCTGGCTGCTGGCCGGGCTGGGGGTGGTGGTGTGGCCGCTGGTGCACCTGGTGGTGCAGCGGCTGCAGGCGCCGGACCGGCTGCCGATGCCGGTGGTGGACATGCCCGGTGAGCCGGCCGCGGCCGAATTCGAACCGCTGGAAGGTGACCTGGACGCGGCGCTGTACGCCGCTGCCCGCCGCGGGCGCGTGGAGCGCGCGCTGGAACTGCTGGCTGCCGGCGCCGACCCGCACGCGCTGCCGGCCCAGGACGAGCGCGACCAGCGCACCCTGCCGGTGCTGGCAGCCGTGCTGCCCGATCTGCGCCTGCTGCGCGAGTTGATCGCCTGCGGGGTGGACGTGAATGCCGCCCACGGTGGCCTGACGCCGCTGCTGGCCGCCACCCGCGACAGCTGGCACGGCCGGCCTGACGCGGTGATGACCCTGCTCTCCAACGGCGCTGATCCGGGCGCCACGGACGGCGATGGAAACACCCCGATGCACCACGCCGCGCGCAGCTCCGATCCCGGGGTGGTGGCGCTGCTGCGCGATGCCGCCGCCGAGGTGGATGCCCTCAACAGCGAGGGTCTGACCCCGCTGGGCGTGGCCTGCATGGCCGGCAACTGGCGCCTGGCCCGGTTCCTGCTGGAGCGCAGCGCACGCCCGCATGTGGAAGGTGCCACGCCCTCCCTGCTGGCTGCCGCCGGTGGCGAGGATGACGACCCGGCCGGGGTGCAGCTGCTGCTGCGCCACAAGGCCAGGCCCGACAGTACCGACCGCAGCGGTGCCACCGCGTTGCACCGCGCGGCCTTCGCCGGGCATGCGGCCATCGTGGCCGAGCTGGTGGCGGCCGGAGCGGGCCTTGAGCTGGCCGATGATCAGGGCCGCACGCCGCTGCTGGAAGCCGCTCGCGGTGGCCGTCTGGCCACGCTGGAAGCATTGGTGGAGGCGGGTGCGGATCCGCTGGTGGTGGATACCGGCGGCCGTGGCGCCCTGGCCCTGGCCTGTCTCGCCACCAGCCCGTCGCCGCCGCTGGTGCGGCGCCTGCTGGAGCTGGGCGCGGACCCGCAGCTGGCCGATGCCGGCGGCAAGCGCCCGGTGGAACATGCCGCCGCCAGCGGCCGCTGGTCGCTGGTGAGCGTGCTGGATCCGGACTACGCGCTGCCGTCCAGCGTGCGTCCCGAGGAAGGCCAGGACGAAGTGCCCGACCGCGCGCCGCTGTCGCTGCTGCGCGAAGGCCTGGCGGAAGGCAATTACGAACGGCTCGACGGGCTGGTGCAGCTGCTCACCCCGCAGGAGCTGGGCGGGCTGCTGGTGGATGACGGCGTCGCGGTGACTGCTGAGCGGATCGACTGGCTGCTGGCCCACGGCGCCGATGCCGATGTGCGTACCGGTCTGGACGGCGAAGGCGCGCTGGGCGATACGGCCATGTTCTCGCTGCTGGCCCGCGGCCCGGATGCGATCGAAGCGCTGCGCGCGCTGCTGCGCCACAACGTATCGCCGGCGGGCGCCGGTGGGCTGGCGCGATTCCTCGCCGCCTGTGTGCGCGGTGACCATGGCGCCCGCGGTCTGGAGCAGCTGGCCCTGGAACTGCTTGAGCGTGGCGCCGATCCCTACGCCGCTGCCGCAGCCGGCGACCCGCCGCTGTCGCTGGCGGTGCGCCTGGGCTGGATGCGGCTGCTGGAGGCGCTGGTGGTCGCGGGTGTGGATCTGGATGCGCGTGACGGCCGCGGCATGACCGCGCTGCACCTGAGCGCGGCGCTGGGGCGCGAATCCGCGCTGCGCGCGCTGGTGCGCCACGGCGCCAACCCGGGCGTGCGCGCCGCCGATGGCCAGACCCCGCTGGGCGTGGCCCTGGCTGCCGGCCGTCGTGATATCGCCGATTGGCTGGATTGGCGCGGCTGGCGCCTGCCGCAGCGTCCACTGCAGCCGCAGGACCTGCCCGCTGCAGCCATGGCCGGCGATGCCGGCGCGGTGCGCCGCCTGCTCGAGCTGGGCTTCGAGGTGAATGTGGTGGACGCGCAGGGCTGCTCGGCCCTGCTGCGCGCCTGCGGCGGTGGCCACTTGCCGGTGGCCGATCTGCTGCTGGAGCGCGGCGCCGATCCGCAGCTGGCCGCGCAATCCGGTGCCACTCCGCTGTCGGCGGCGGTGAGCATGGGCCATGCGGGCGTGGTGGACCGGCTGCTGGAGAAGGGCGTGAGCCCGGATCAGCGCCTGCCGGGCGACGTCACCGTCCTCATGCTGTCCGCCGCGCTGGGTCTGCCTGAGCTGTGCGCGCGCCTGCTTGCCGCCGGTGCCGATGTGCATGCCACCGATTCGCAGGGACTGACGGCGCTGCACTGCGCTGCCCTGTACGGCTTCACCAGCAACGACCGTCCGCGCCTGGTGGCCCTGTTCGACACCTTGCTGCTGGCCGGCGCCCAGGCCGATACCGAGGCCGCCGGCGGTGTGACTCCGCTGTTGCTGCTGCTGGGCGCCCGGGCCGAGCCCGGCACCGCCTGCGACGAAGACGTGGTGGGCGCCGCGCTGGTCCAGCTGCTGGACGAGGAGGCATCGCTTGAGGCCCAGGATCCGCGCGGCTTCGGCCCACTGCACCTGGCCTGCCTGCATGGCCTGCTGGATCTGGCCCGGCGCATGCTGCGTGCCGGTGCCGATCCGGACCTGCGCGACACCCTCAACCGCACTCCGCGCGAGATCGCGGTGATGCGCGGCTTCATCGACCTGGCGGCCGAGCTGGCTCCGGCCAACGCCCAGCCGGGCGTGTCCATGGCCCGTTTCCTGCGCGAGTAGGGCTGAGCCCGGCCCGCGCGTGCGGGCGCCATCCCCGCTATATTCGTGCCGGGCGCGCATAGAGATGGATCGGCCCGATACGCGTCGCTGACAACGCAACCGGTCCCGCGATGCGGGACGCGGATTTTCTGCGCCAAAGGAAAGGAGTGGAGAGCGATGGGGATGAGGATCTGGCTGGCGATGGTTGTGGCCCTGCTGGTAGCGGCGCCGGCGATGGCGCAGAGCCCGCAGCAGGTGCGCCGGCAGGCTGAGGCGAGCATGGTGGTGACCGGGCATGTGGATATCGCAGCCGACGGCACGCTGTCGGGATACGTTCTTGACGGGCGCGATGATCTTCCCGGCTATGTCGTGGAGCTGGTGGACAGGGCGGCCGCGGGCTGGCGGTTCGAGCCGGTGGAGGTTGATGGCGTGCCGGTTGTGGCGCGGGCGAAGATGAGCCTGCGCATGCTTGCCAGGCCGCTGGAGGACGGCGGGTATGAGGTGTCGATCGGCAGTGGAAGCTTCGGTGATTATTCCGACACTGCGACGGACCACGTGACCCATCGCCAGATGTCTCCGCCGTACTATCCGCACACGATGGCGGGTCGCGGCATACAGGGCACGGTCTACCTGCTGCTCAAGGTGGGCCGCGATGGCAGGGTGGAAGACGTGGTGGCCGAACGGGTGAACCTGCGTTCCTACGCGTCGGTGCGGGAAATGGAGCGCTGGCGGCGTGCATTTACCGCTTCCTCGATCAGCAAGGCACGGGAGTGGGAGTTCAATCCGCCCACCACCGGTGACCAGGTGGATGACGACTACTGGGTGGTGCGCATCCCGGTCGAATATGGAATGAGCGGACAGGTCGCTTCGGGTCCCCGCTGGCAGCAGTATGTGCCCGGTCCCGAGCTGGATCCGCCGGCCTGGCTGCGTGCTGTTCCGGGTGCGCCGCGCAGCGATGCACAGGTAGCCGGAAGAATCGAAATGGTGGGCCGCGAACGCCGCCTGCTGACGCCCCTGCAGGGCTGAAAAAAGCTCTTCTCCCAATCAAGGGGAAGCGCGCGTTGATAGGCCGCCGGTGCGCCGGGCGGAGGTGCCCTTCAGGCTCCATGTCCC
>DXCY01000063.1 GCA_019115725.1 Candidatus Luteimonas excrementigallinarum | reverse complement strand
AGGTCTTCGCGCCGCCGCCACCCGGGCGTCCGCCGCGCGGGCCGCCACGGGACTGGCCGTGTCCGTCCCGTTCGCCGCGGCGCGCGTCCTGACGCTCCCCGCGCGGCGCGGGGGTGTCGTCCAGGCGCCGGGTGAGGGCGATGCGCTTGCGCGCCACGTCCACCTCCAGCACCTTGACCTTGACGATGTCGCCGGCCTTCACCACCTCGCGCGGATCCTTCACGTAGCGGTCCGACAGCGCGGAGATATGGACCAGGCCGTCCTGGTGCACGCCGATATCGACGAACGCACCGAACGCGGCCACGTTGCTCACCACGCCCTCCAGGATCATCCCCTCGCGCAGGTCCTTGATGTCCTCAATGCCGTCGGCGAATTGCGCTGCCTTGAACTCGGGACGCGGGTCGCGGCCGGGCTTTTCCAGCTCGGCGAGGATGTCGCGCACGGTCGGCTCGCCGAAGCGCTCGTCCATGTAGTCGCGGGGCTTGAGCGTGCGCACGAAGGCGGCGTCACCCACCAGTGCGCGGATCGGCTTGCCGGTCGCGGCCACGATGCGCTCGACCACCGGATAGGTCTCCGGATGCACCGCGGAGGCGTCCAGCGGCTCGTCGCCGTCGGCAATGCGCAAAAAGCCCGCGCACTGCTCGAAGGTCTTCTCGCCCAGGCGCGGCACCTTCAGCAGGTCCTTGCGGCGCTTGAACGGCCCGTTGGTGTCGCGGTGCGCCACGATGTTCGCGGCCACCGTGGATGACAGGCCGGAAACCCGCGCCAGCAACGGCGCGGAGGCGGTGTTCACGTACACGCCCACCGCGTTCACGCAGTCCTCGACCCGGGCGTCCAGCGCGCGGGCCAGCTTGAACTGGTCCACATCGTGCTGGTACTGGCCGACGCCGATCGCCTTGGGCTCGATCTTGACCAGTTCGGCGAGCGGATCCTGCAGGCGGCGGGCGATCGACACCGCGCCGCGGATCGACACATCAAGGTCGGGGAATTCCTTCGCCGCCAGCTCGGAGGCCGAATACACCGAGGCGCCGGCCTCGCTGACCACGATCTTCTGCATCTTCAGCTCGGGCACGAGCTTGAGCAGTTCGCCGGCCAGCTTGTCGGTCTCGCGCGAGGCGGTGCCGTTGCCGATGGCCACCAGCTGCACGCCATGCGCGGTGCACAGCTTCTTCAGTACGGCCAGCGACTGGTCCCACTGCCTGCGCGGTTCATGCGGATAGATGGTGTCGGTGGCCACCAGCTTGCCGGTGGCATCCACCACCGCCACCTTCACCCCGGTGCGCAGGCCCGGGTCCAGGCCGAGCACGGCCCTGGGGCCGGCCGGTGCGGCCAGCAGCAGGTCCTTGAGGTTGTCGCCGAACACCGCGATGGCCTCGGCTTCTGCCTTCTCGCGGGCCTGGGCAAACAGATCCATCATCAGGTGCAGGTGCAGCTTGGCCTTCCACGCCAGGCGGCAGGCGGTACGCAGCCAGGCATCGGCCGGCCGGCCCTGGTCCTGGATGCCGGCGTTCAGCGCCACCCGGCCCTCGGCATAGGCGTGGCCGGCCTCGGCATCGGTGCCCGGCTCCAGATCCAGCCCGAGGAATTCCTCGCGGCGACCGCGGAACAGGGCCAGCAAGCGGTGCGAGGGAATCTTCGCCAGCGGTTCGGCGTGGTCGAAGTAGTCGCGGAACTTCTCGCCGGCGATCTCCTTGCCCTCGATCACCTTCGAACGGATCAGGCCTTCCCGGGTCAGCCACTCGCGCAGCTCGCCGACCAGCTCGGCGTCCTCGCCCCAGCGTTCGATCAGGATCGCGCGGGCGCCGTCCAGCGCGGCCTTGGCATCGGCCACGCCCTTGTCGGCATCGACGAAGCCGGCCGCGAACTCTTCCGGCACCAGCGACGGATCGGCCAGCAGGCCGTCGGCCAGCGGTTCCAGCCCGGCCTCGCGGGCGATCTGGGCGCGGGTGCGGCGCTTGGGCTTGTAGGGCAGGTACAGGTCTTCCAGCCGCGCCTTGCTGTCCGCACCCTCGATATCGGCGCGCAGCTCGTCAGTGAGCTTGCCCTGCTCCTCGATGCTGGCCAGGATCGCCCCGCGGCGGTCCTCCAGCTCGCGCAGGTAGGCCAGGCGGGTTTCCAGATCGCGCAGCTGGGTGTCGTCCAGGCCGCCGGTCACTTCCTTGCGGTAGCGGGCGATGAAGGGCACCGTCGCGCCTTCATCCAGCAGGCCGACGGCGGCTTCCACCTGGCTGCGCTGGGCGCTGATTTCCTCGGCAATGGTCTGGGCGATCTTGCGCATGAGCGCGGGAGCTGAATCGGACATCGGCATTCTGGGTCGGGCGGTCAGGGCCGCGGAACCGACCATTGTGGCCGCACCGCGCGGGCGGGGGTACCCGTTGACAGCGCGCCGGGATGGGCGCACGCGGGAAACCGGGTAGGCTTGGCGCATGGCCCGCCCGACCGCGCTGATGCTGTTGCCGCTGCTGAGCACGCTCCTGCTGCTGGCCGCCTGTGGCCAGGAGGATGCGGGCGGCAGCGGGCCCGATGCGCCGGGCCCCGGCCCGGTACAGGTGCTGGACTGGCCGCTGCCGGGATCGGTACCCGGTACCAGCGCCCCGGACCTGGCCGTGGCCGCCGATGGACGCGTGCTGCTGTCGTGGGTGGATTCCCAGCCAGGCCGTCGCCACGTGTACCGCTTCAGCGCCTGGAACCCCGGACTGGGGCGCTGGCAGCACGCGCCGGCCAATATCGCCATTGGCAGCCGCATGCTGGTCAACTGGGCGGACACCCCGCATATCCAGACCACCCTGGACGGCGCCGTCTGGGCCCACTGGCTGCAGAAAAGTGACGTCGCCGGCCACGCCTACGACCTCGCCCTGGTGCGCTCGCGCGATGGCGCCAACTGGTCGCCGCCGCTGGTGCCGCACGCCGCCGGCACCGGTGCCCAGCACGGCTTTGCCTCGATGTGGCCGCACGGCACCAACCTGCTCGGCATTGCCTGGCTGGATGGAAGCGGCGCGGACAGCGACCACGGCGACCATGCGGGGAGTACGGGTGAAGAAGGGGCCGCGGCGCACGGCAGCTCGGCACTGCGTGCGGCGCTGGTGGATCCCTCCCTGCAGCTGGTGCACGAGGCGGTGATCGACACCCGCGTGTGCGAGTGCTGCCAGACCAGCGTGGCGCTGACCTCGCGCGGACCGCTGCTGTTCTACCGCGGCCGCAGCCCGGACGAAGTGCGCGATGTGCTGGTTTCGAGGCTGGAAGGCAATGTCTGGACCGCCCCGCGCCGCGTGCACGCGGATGGATGGGTCATGTCCGCCTGCCCGGTGAACGGCCCGTCCGCGCACGGCCATGGCCACGGCGTGGCCGTGGGCTGGTATACGGAGGCCGGCGGTAGCCCGGAGCTGCGGCTGGCCTACAGCGCTGATGCCGGCGACAGCTTCGGCGAGCCGCGGGTGCTGGACAGCGGCGACCGCCTCCAGGGCCGCGTGGCCCTGGCCATGGACGGGGGGCAGATAGCGGTGCTGTGGCTGCGGGAAGAGGGCGAGGGGCAGTCGCTGTGGTATGCCCGTTATGCGCCGGACCTGTCACAGGAGATCGAGCGCTTCCAGCTGGCCGGACTGGCCGGCCGCGGGCGCGGCACCGGGTTCCCGCGGCTGGTGCTGCATCGGGGCATCGCCCATGCGGTGTGGACCGACATTATCGACGGGCGCCCGCAGTTGCGCGGCGCGCGCCTGGTGCCCGGGCCCGCCGCAGACGGCTGAGCCCGGCCGGCATCACCACTCGAACAGGCGGAAATAGGTCTGCGGCGGGTTGTCACCTTCCTGGGTGGAGATGATCTGCCCGTCGCGGCTGTACAGGTAATAGGCCGGCCCGCGCGGCGGCTGCACCTTCACCACCCGCACCTGGTCGGCCACGCGGTATTCGGTGATCACATCGCCATTGGGCGCCGTGCGCACGGCTTCGGTGGCATCGGCGGGAATTTCCGGGATCGCGGCGCTGCCGGCTCCGGTGCCGGTGGCGCAGCCGGCGACGCTCAGCACGAGCGCCAGCGAAAAGGCGGTCAATATCGATCGGGACAGATTGCACATGGACGTGACTCCTGGCGGGAACGACGGGGTGAAGCGGTGTCCCGGGACTGTATCTGCTTGAACGCGTTGCCGCCTGCCAGTCTGGTCACTGGGCGCTGACATTGGACAGCAGGTTGAGTACCGCGACCCCGAGGACGATCAGGCCGATGCCGACAAATGCCCAGAGGTCGAGCTTCTGGTCATGGACAACCCACGCGATAGCGGCCACGAGCACGATCCCGAGTCCGCTCCACACCGCGTAGGCGATTCCTACCGGGATGGACTTGATGACAAGGGACAGAAGGTAGAACGCAATTCCATAGCCAACAACCACGACCACGGATGGCCCCAGCCTGGTGAAGCCCTCGCTGGACTTCAGTGCTGACGTTGCAACCACTTCCCCTATGATCGCAATCGCCAGAAACAGCCACGCCTTCATCGATTTTTCTCCCGGATGTGCGGGAGCAATAGTGGGTGCTGTCGAGGTCGAAAAACAGCCTTGTGGGGGGATCCGGGCTGTGAGCCGCCACCGGGAATGCAGCCACTGGCGCCCGGATCACTTCGTGTGGTGAAGCCGGTCCGGCTTGAATGATCCGCCCGGTGCACGGCGCTTGAGCGCCAGCGCAACCACACAGGCAAGCGATGTGACCCACGCAAGAACGATGACAGCCACAGCGACCATTCCGGGCGTGATTCTGAAGGCCTGCTGGGCGCCGCCGAAGGAGTGTTCGTTCAGCAGAACCAGCGGGCTGATGGTGGCGACGGAAAAGCCGATCAATCCGCTGAAAAAAGCCGTTTTCTCCAGCGTGTTCCGCATGAGGCGGCCCATCAGCAGGCTGGCCGCATACCCGGCGATAAAAATCAGGGTGGCACTGAGGGCAGGGATCATTAGTACCTCATCGGGGTGATATTCGGAGCGCGCTTGGCACCTGACCGCAAGGTGCGGCGCAAAGCGGTATCGGATGGAAGAACTTTCCCGCGGCTGGTCATGCGTGCCCGGACAGGATCTTTGCGCTGTTGATCCGCAGCATAAAGGGCCGGGCTGGAGAAAGCGCCAGGCTATCCAGTGAAGTCGTCGGCGCCACCCCCGAGCCTGATCAGGGGACGGCGTAGAATCGGGCCCATGAAACGACTCGTACTGATCGACGGTTCCAGCTACCTGTACCGCGCCTTCCATGCCCTGCCGCCCCTGACCAATGCCCAGGGCGAGCCCACGGGGGCCCTGTTCGGTGTGGTCAACATGCTGCGGGCCACGCTGAAGGACAAACCCGATTACGTCGCCTTCGTGGTGGATGCGCCGGGCAAGACCTTCCGCGACGAGATGTATCCCGACTACAAGGCCAACCGCCCGCCGATGCCCGACGACCTGCGCACGCAGGTGCAGCCGATGTGCGACGTGGTGGAGGCGCTGGGCATCGACATCCTGCGGGTGGAGGGTGTGGAGGCGGACGATGTGATCGGCACCCTGGCGGTGGCCGGTGCAGCCGAGGGCCTGGACGTGACCGTGTCCACCAGCGACAAGGACTTCGCCCAGCTGGTGCGCCCGGGCATCTCGCTGATCAACACCATGAGCGGCAGCCACGTGGACAGCGACGCGGCGATCATCGAGAAGTACGGCGTGCGCCCGGACCAGATCGTGGACCTGCTGGCGCTGATGGGCGACACCGTGGACAACGTGCCGGGCGTGCCCAAGTGCGGCCCCAAGACCGCGGCCAAATGGCTGAACCTGTACGACAGCCTGGACGGGGTGATCGCCAACGCGGAGAACATCAAGGGCAAGGTGGGCGAAAGCCTGCGCGAGGCGCTGGAGCGGCTGCCGCTGAACAGGGCCCTGGTGACCATCCGCACCGACGTGCCGCTGGATCGTGGCCCCATGGAGCTGCCGCTGCGCGAGCGTGACGTGGAAACCCTGCGCACGCTGTATACCCGCTACGGGTTCACCCAGGCGCTGCGCGACCTGGACGCCGGCAATGGCGAGACGCCGGTGCCGGTGGCGGACACCCCGGGCAGCGTACGCGGCACCGAGGCCGGCTATGCGCGTCCGGCGGCCAGGCCGCTGGAGGGCGGAGTGGACCCGGCGCTGGCCGCGGCCGGCGATTACGAGGCGATCATGGACCGGGCCGCCCTGGAGCGCTGGATCGCACTGCTCGGCAAGGCGGAGGAATTCGCCTTTGATACCGAAACCGATTCGCTCGATCCGCTGCGCGCCAACCTGGTGGGCATGAGTTTCGCGGTCGAACCCGGTCGCGCGGCCTACCTGCCGCTGGGGCACGACTACGGCGGCGCGCCGGCCCAGCTGGACCGCAACGAGGCGCTGGCCGCGCTGCGTCCGCTGCTGGAGGACCCGGCCCGACGCAAGATCGGCCACCACGGCAAGTACGACCTGCACGTGATGCGCCGCCACGGCGTCAACGTGCAGGGCTATGCCGACGACACCATGCTCGAAAGCTTCGTGCACAACGCCACCGCCAGCCGCCACGACATGGATTCGCTGGCCCTGCGCTATCTCGGCTACACCTGCATCAAGTACAGCGACGTGGCCGGCAAGGGCGCCAAGGCCATCCCGTTCTCGCAGGTATCGATCGAAGACGCCACGCCCTATGCCGGGGAAGACGCCGACATCACCCTGCGCCTGCATCGCGAGCTGTCGCCGAAGCTTGCCGAAGTGCCGGCCCTGGAGCGCGTATATCGCGACATCGAGATGCCGCTGGTGCCGGTGCTGGCCCGGATCGAAGCCCACGGCGTGCGCATCGACGGTGACGAGCTGCGCCGGCAGAGCGCCGACCTGTCGCGGCGCATGCTGGCCGCGCAGCAGAAGGCCACCGAGCTGGCCGGGCGCACCTTCAACCTCGATTCGCCCAAGCAGCTGCAGGCGCTGCTGTTCGACGAGCTCGGCCTGCCGGCGCTGGTGAAGACGCCCAAGGGCCAGCCGAGCACGAACGAGGAAGCGCTGGAGGCGATCGCCGATCAGCACGAGCTGCCGCGGGTGATCCTGGAGTACCGCGGCCTGGCCAAGCTGCGCAGCACCTACACCGACAAGCTGCCGGAGATGATCAATCCGGAAACGGGCCGCCTGCATACCAGCTTCCACCAGGCCGGTGCCGCCACCGGCCGCCTGGCGTCTTCGGATCCGAACCTGCAGAACATTCCCATCCGCACCGGGGATGGGCGCCGCATCCGCCGCGCTTTCATTGCCGACAAGGGCAACGTGCTGGTGGCCTGCGACTACTCGCAGATCGAACTGCGGATCATGGCCCACCTGTCCCAGGACGCGGGCCTGCTGGGCGCGTTTGCCGCCGGCGCCGACATCCACGCCGCCACCGCCGCCGAGGTGTTCGGCCGCAAGCTGGAGGAGGTGACTGCCGACGAGCGCCGCGCCGCCAAGGCGATCAACTTCGGCCTGATGTACGGCATGGGCGCCTGGGGCCTGGCGCGCAACCTCGGTATCGGCCGCGGCGAGGCGCAGGACTACATCGCCCTGTACTTCTCCCGCTATCCGGGCGTGCGCGAATACATGGACCGCACCCGCGAACAGGCCCACGAACAGGGCTACGTGGAAACCGTGTTCGGCCGGCGCCTGTACCTGGAGAACATCAACGCCCGCAACCAGGGCCTGCGCGCCGGCGCCGAGCGCGCCGCCATCAACGCGCCCATGCAGGGCACCGCCGCCGACATCATCAAGCGCGCCATGCTCGATATCGATGCCTGGCTGGCCGGCCAGGAGGGCCGGGCGCGGATGATCCTGCAGGTGCATGACGAACTGGTGTTCGAGACCCGGGCCGACTTCGCCGACACCCTGCTGGCCGAGGTATTGCCGCGCATGACCGGCGCGGCCGAACTGCAGGTGCCGCTGGTGGTCGAAAGCGGTGTGGGCGACAACTGGGATGAGGCCCACTGAGCGAAGTCTGGTGGGCTGAAAAGCGCGGTTCTACGCGGAATTTGTACAAATTCCGTTCAAGCTGCGTGAAATTTAAATGCCGGCTGAACTTTTCCCTGTGAACGCCGGAATCTTCACGAACTATCAATGCGCGCGGTGGTCATATGTATCGCGACAGATGCAACGTCTGTCGCTGATCTCTCCCTTCCCCTGGAGTGATCCGGAGCGGCGACTTCTCCCCGAGTCTCC